>DASYMM010000307.1:0-23391 GCA_036009085.1 Pyrinomonadaceae bacterium
CGACACGAGCGTCGAGATCAGGAACAGCGCGGAATGCACGGCGTTGCGCGCGAGGATGGTCAACAACGCCGCCACCAGCGCCGCAATCGCGAAGACCCAGAAGAAGACCGCTTCCCAACCGGATAAGGTCATAGGTTTCAGGTTTCAGGTTTCAAATTTCAGGTCTGAGGTTCTTTGTTCTCGACTTGAGTGTTCAGGTCTGAGGTTTTCATGTTCTTAAACTTGAAACCTGAAACTTGAAACCATGCTTTATGATTCGTACTTGACGGTTTCGCGTCCCTGTTCGAGCATTTCGCGATTCCAGACGAAGCCTGCGCGCGAGTAGGTGGCGAGTTCAAATTCCTGCGTCAGTTCGAGGCAGGCGGTCGGGCACGCCTCCTGACAGAGCGCGCAGAACATGCAGCGCGAGGTGTCGAAGATGAATTCGTCGAGCACCTTCTTCTTGCGCGCCTTGCCCGCCGTGACGATCTCGATGTCCATCGGGATCACGTCAATGCAATCTTCTGGACAGGCGAGCGCGCAGAGGTTGCAGGCGATGCAGAGCGTCTCGTAGGTTTCGGGGTCCATGTTGAGACGCGGCGCGCCGTGAAAACGCGGTGCGACTTCCGCGCGCACCTTCGGATACTGCTCCGTATAAATCCCCTTGCCCGCCACCGAATCCTTGTCCGTCAGCGCGCCGATGTTGAACTTCAGCGTCAACTTCAAACCCTGAAGCAAATCGATCAGGAAGAAACGCTTCAACTTCTCTTTCCAAGTCGCTTCGGGAACATAAACTTCCGGCATAAAAACCTCTGTTTCAAGTTTCAGGTTTCAAGTTTCAGGTCTGAGGTTAGAGGCTCTTTGTCTTGAACTTGAAACCTGCAACCTGAAACTTGAAACTTTTAATTCGTCGTGCTCGCGACCGCCGACTGGCCTTTGGGCGGGCTGACGAGTTGAATCCCGCGCCGCTGTTTCTTCAAGTTGAAGTCGCGCGCGCCGTGGTTGATGTAAGAGAGCATTCCTGCGGCGATGAAGACGCCGAGTGCGCCGAACGCGATCATGATCAATTGCCCGAGCCTCGTCAGGTTCACGCCCTGCACGATGGGTTCGACCGTGTCCATGCCGCGCCAGCCGTCGAGCGCCTGCACCGTGAAGATCGCGATTGCCGTGAGCGTGATGTTGAGAAGCGCGGCGGGGATCATCCACTTCCAGCCCAAGTCCATCAATTGATCGTAGCGGTAACGCGGGAACGTCCAGCGCAGCCAGAAATAGACGTAGAGCAGAAACGCCGTCTTCAAGATGAAGACTAAGAGACAGACGGCGACGTATAGTTGCGGATAATTGGCAGCCAGTCGCCACACGCCCGGAAAATACCAACCGCCGAGGAACACCGCCGTCGCAATCGCCGAGACGACGATCATCGCCGCATACTCCGCCATGAAGAAGAGCGACCAGCGCATCCCCGAATACTCCGTGTGGAAACCCGCCACGAGTTCCGATTCGGCTTCCGGCAGATCGAACGGCGCGCGGTTGTTCTCCGCGATGCCGCTGATTAAAAAGATGATGAAGCCGAGCGGTTGATAGAAGATATACCAGATGGAATCCAACCCCTGCGCCGAGACGATGCCGGACAAGCTAAGCGTGCGCGAAAACATCAACGCGCCGACGAGCGCCATGCCCATCGCCACTTCGTAAGAGACCATCTGCGCGCTTGAACGCAGGCCGCCGAGCAGCGCGTATTTCGAGTTGGAAGACCAGCCCGCGAGGATGAGAGCGAGCACGCCCACCGAAGAGACCGAGAGCACGAACAGCAGACCGATGTTGATGTCTGTGATCACGCCCCAGTCGGGCGCAAACGGGATGACGACGAAGACGACGAAGGCCGCGACCACGGCGATAAACGGCGCGTAGAAGAAGATGTAAGTATCCGCGCGGTCGGGCTTGAGGTCTTCTTTCGTGAGCAGTTTGATGGCGTCGGCGATGGGCTGCAACAGTCCCCAAGGCCCGACGCGCATCGGCCCCAGACGCGCCTGCATGAAGGCCGAAATCTTGCGTTCGAGATACGACGCGTAGGCCGCCCAACCGGCGAGCACCGTCGCCACCGCGCCGATCTGTATGAACGGCCAGACGACATAGTTGATCGTCTCCCGCCCAAGCCCGAGTTTGAGCAGGAGACCGTTGATTAAATCCGGCGGCGCGAATAATGCAAACATATCCATAAGCGAAATCCAACCGCTCTGCTATTTGCCTTCCAGAGTATCTACGCGTTCTTGTAACTCATCAATATCTGCGCGAGTCGTAAGCAACAGCGATTCAATCCGGTCGAGCCTTCGTCCTTGCAGACGTTGCTCGCGCCCGATGTGCGCGACTTCGGTTTCGACGCGATCCAGACGCGTATTCACTTCCGAGAAACGCGTGTTCATTTCATCGCGCAGTTCGTTCACTTCCGTCCGCAAGTTATTAACTTCCGTGCGCAAGTTATTCACGTCCGTGCGCAGTTCGCCTACGTCGCGGCTGATCGCGCTCAGGTAGTTGAGTATTTCGGTTGTGCGGTCTGTGCTCATGTGCTTCACCTCTGTTTTCACTTTGCCAACCAGTTAAAAGCAGAGGCGTTTCAGACTTCGATCTCGAAAGTACAATTGTGGACGGCCTGCAAATCAACCAACTCGTAATCGCTGTCGAGCGTTCCGGCGCGGTCAACGACGAGGTAGGAAGCCCACTCGCCGACGGCAAAGGGCGGCGTGTGCCAAGTCCCCTTGTGATAGGCGTAGGGCAGACGCCCGTTGACCAGAAATGCGACGATCTCTTCCACCGCAGGCGCGTCTCTCTCCGTGGGCGGTGCGACGCAGATGATCGAACGCGAAGAGGCCAGAGGCGAAAAGACCTGCATCGTCCGCTTGTGCCGCGCCATGAACTGAAACTCGAACGCACGCCGCTCGCTCGTCGCACCCGTCAAACTCGGCGCGCCCGTTCCCAGATCAATCTCCACCGACCCGCGACTGTCAAGCAAAATCCCGAACGGCGCAAACCGCTCGCGCGTCATCTCCTGCACAGCGAGTCTCACAACGCTCATAAGACAGTGACAAGTGACGAGTGACAAGTGACGAGCGGAAAACAGGTTTCAAGTTTCAGGCTTCAAGCTTCAGGTTTGAGCTTCCTGGTTTTAACTTGTCACTCGTCACTTGTCACTCGTCACTATCTATCAATTTCTCCGAGCACGATGTCGAGCGTGCCGATGATGGCGACGACATCGGCGACGAGATGGCCGAGGCACATCTGGCGGAGCGCCTGCAAGTTGATCAGGCACGGCGGGCGCACGCGCACACGCGCCGGGCGCGATGAACCGTCGGAGACCAGGTAGCAACCGATCTCGCCCTTCGGCCCTTCAATCGAATGATAATAGTCGCCCACGGGCGGCTTGATGATCTTCGGCACTTTCGCGTTGACGGGGCCGTCAGGCATCTTCGCCAAAGCCTGTTGCACGATGCGCCGCGATTGCCGCATCTCTTCGAGCCTGACGAGATAACGATCATACGTGTCGCCGTTTTCGCCGACGGGGATGTCAAAGTCCATATCGGCGTAAGCGGCATAAGGGCGCGACTTGCGTATGTCCCAAGCGATGCCCGAACCGCGCAGCGCGGGGCCGGACAGTCCGATGGCGATGGCGTCTTCCGCCGAGATGACGCCGATGCCGACCGTGCGACCGAGCCAGATGCGATTCTCCGACAAGAGCGTCTCATACTCGGCCAGACGGTGCGGGAAGTTGTTAACAAACTGCGTTACGTCTTCCGTGAAGCCGTCGTAGGTGTCGTTCGGCATGCCGCCGATGCGCCACGCGTGGCAGGTGAGACGCGCGCCGAACTGTCGCTCGAAGATTTTCAGAATCTCTTCGCGCTCGCGCAAAGCCCAGAGCAGCACGGTGAACGAGCCTATGTCGAGTCCGTGCGTGGCGAGCCAGAGCAGGTGCGAGGAGATGCGGTTGAGTTCGGTCAGAACGGTGCGTATGTAGTGCGCGCGGGGCGGCACTTCGAGGCCGAGCATCTGTTCGACCGTCTCCACCCACAGGAGACCGTTCGAGACCGCGGCGATATAATCGAGCCTGTCCCAGTAGGGCGCGATCATCGGGTAGAGACGATTCTCCGCGATCTTCTCCATGCCGCGATGGAGGTAGCCGATGTCGCAATCGAGATCGATGACCGTCTCGCCGTCGAGCTTCAAGATGACGCGCAGGACGCCGTGCGTCGAAGGATGCTGCGGCCCCATGTTCAGCACCATCTCTGGGCTGTCCAGCAGGGTCTCTTGCGTGGTGGCGACTTCTACTTGGTGCATAAACTGTCAGTAGTCCGTTGTCAGTTGTTTTCGCGTGACCCGCCTTGAACCTTTCACTTTCAGCGCGCAAGTTGCCCGACCACAAACAACGGACAACTGACTACTGACCACGGACAGCTTTTATTTCCTATCAAGCGGCATCACTTCTTTGCCTGCGATGAAGATTTCGCGGATGCGCCGCTCGTCGGGCGTCGAGAGAGCTTCGAGGCCGTAGGCGCGTCGTTGTTCGAGTTGCTCGCGCTGCACGTCGGAGAACTCCGGGAGGTGCTTGGCCGTCCAGTTGTTCTCCACGGGTTCGAGCGGATAATCTTTGCGCAGGGGGTGGCCTTCCCAGTCGGGCGGCAAAAGTATGCGGCGCAAGTCCGGGTGATTACGGAAGCGCACGCCGAAGAGATCATAGACCTCGCGCTCCATCCAGTTCGCCGCAGGCCACACGCCCGTCACGCTCTCGACTCCGGCGGCCTCCGTCGTCTGTGCCTTCAAACGCACGCGCACGTTTCCGCTGATCGAATACAAATTATAGACGACCTCGAAAGGCGCGTCCGCGTTTTCAGGGAAATGGACGCAGGTGAGGTCGGAGAGATAGTCGAACGGCGACACGGCATCGCGTTTGAGAAACTCGCACACGGCGACGATGCGCGCAGGTTCGACGCGCACGGACAACTGGCCGAGAAACTCCGTCGCTTCGATAACCGCGCCGTCGAGATTTTCTTTGAGGCGTTTGACGAGCGGATGCGCCGACGCGTCCGCAGGCTTCGCCCCTTCCTCTTTCTTCTTGACGGGAGCTTTCGGCGCACCCGCCGCGCCGCTCGCCGGAGTCGCGCCCGCAGACGGTTTGAGCGCGGCGGCTTTGGCGCGCGCCTCCGCGATCCGCGCGGCCTTTTCTTCATCCGACGTGGCGGACGAAGGCGTCGCGGCAACGGGCGGCTTGGCTGCGTCCGGCGTCTCGTCGCCGGTTTGCGCGGCGGCCATCTTGGCGGCGGCCTTCGCTTTAGCCTCTGCGATGATGCGCGCGCGTTTCTCTTCCAGAGTTTCGCCTTCGGGCGCGTCGCCGCTTGCTGCTGCTGCGGGCGGCGCGGGCGGCGTCGCAGCGGGCGGCGGTGTCGCTAGTGACGCAGGTGCGGCGGCGGGAGTTTCGGGCTTGGCGGGCGGCGTGGTGCCTTTGGCGGCCATGCGCGCGGCGGCTTTGGCCTTCACTTCGGCCATCATGCGCGCGCGTTTCTGTTCGGGTGTTTCGTCGGCGGGAGGCGCGTCGGTCACGTCGGTTGACTCGTCGCCGGAAGATGCGCCCATCACGGTGTCGCGCGATTGACCCGAAGGAGCTTTCGCCTGCGGCGCGGCCTGACTTTCGGGCGAGGGCGGCGCATCCGCATGCGGCGGCGCGGGTAAGTTTCCGGCTCGTGCGATCTCTCTGTCGGGGCTGGGCGATTTATCGTCGGAGCGCGAGGGCGCGGGGGCTTCGTCCGTCGCGCGCTCGGCAGAATCGTCGGACTTCGGGTTGTCAGTCTCGTCAATCATCGGTGCGAAAAGTTAGACCTCGACGGAAAAACGGGGCGGTGTGTGCGCCGTTCTCGTTTGCTGCTCAAAAACTTTCGACTTGTGTTCCTGACAAAGAAGCAACTGGGCGTGACGAGCAGAATTTTTAACACGCTGTTTGCGGCATTGTCAATAAACTTATCCGCCCGCCCGCGCGAGGCCACCCGTCGCCATAAATCCCCATCTAACTTGACGATAAGAATCCCGAAAAAGTATCATATCGGATTGACAGATGACCCAAATTCGCATCTGTCGCGAGGAAGGAAAACATGAAAGACGGAATTCATCCCAAATATCACGAAATCAAAGTCGTCTGCGCCTGCGGCGAGAATTTCACCACGCGTTCAACCCGCAAGGACGACCTCCACGTCGAAATCTGCTCGGCCTGTCACCCGTTCTTCACGGGCAAGCAAAAACTCGTCGACACCGCCGGACGCGTTGACCGCTTCAACAAGCGTTACGGCAAAAAGACCGAAACCGCCGCCCCGGCAGCGAACGAACAAGCCGCCGCTTCGTAAAGGCGCTTAAAGCTACAGCCCCCGCCGATTTCTTCGCACGGCGGGCAAAATCAGTGTTGATGAAGCACACGATCTCCGGCCAGTATTAGCGACCCAAAATTTGACGCCGACGCTTCCAAGCGCGGCGGTCGTACACGCGCATCTCGCAACAGATGCACCGCAACGGCCTCCGAACCTGATAAGCGTCGGCGTTGTCGTCTCAATCCCCCGTCTAAATTTTCAGAGAGCGAAACAAACGTGAGCGCAAACGAAAAAGATTTGATCGTCGGCGGCCAGGCGGTCGTCGAGGGTGTGATGATGCGAACGCCGAACGCCTACGCCGTGGCAGTCCGCCGCGCGGACGGCGAGATCGTGTTCACAGGCGCACAGTTGCCGAAGTGGAGCGACACGTATCGCTTCCTGCGCCTGCCCGTGCTGCGCGGCGCGGCGGTGCTCGTGCAATCGATGGCGCTCGGCATCAAGGCGCTCAACTATTCCGCGAGCGAAGCCTTCGCCGGAGCGGAACAGGAACAAGAAGTGGCGGCGGTCGCTTTGACTCCGGCGGTGGTCGAGGGCGAAGGCGACTTCGCGGGGATCACTGGCGGCGTCCCCGGACTCATCCCCGTCCCGACCGAGCGGCGCGCGGAAGATGAAATGAAGCGCGGCGCAAACGCTTCCGTCGTCGGCTCCATCGTCTTCGCGCTCTTCTTCAACGTCATGCTCTTCATCGTCGCGCCGCTCGTCCTGACCAACGCGCTCTTCATCGCCGCCGGTTGGGCTGTGCCCGCCGGGACGCAGGCAGACGCGACGACGCAAACTCAGATTGTTTCAAACTCGACGGGAACCGCTGCGACGAATCAAACGGCGACGACTGATCAGGCTTGGTACACGCGCGCGTGGGGCAGCGTGCGCGGCTATCTCCATCCGGTGCGGCCTTCGGTGGCGTTCAATCTGGTGGACGGCATCATACGCATGTCCTTCTTCCTGATCATGATCTTCTCTTTCTCGCTCCTGAAGGACATCCGCCGCGTCTTCGAGTATCACGGCGCGGAGCACAAGACGGTCTTCACTTGGGAGGCGGGGTTGCCTCTGACGGTCGAACACGCGCGCACGCAACCGCGACAGCACCCGCGTTGCGGGACGAGTTTCCTCATGGTCGTGATGCTCGTCTCCATCGTCCTGTTCTCCATCGTCAAGTTCGATTCGCTCGCCCTGAACATGCTCACGCGGCTCGCGCTGATGCCCGTCATCGCCGGTCTCTCCTACGAGATCATCCGGCTCTCGGCCAAGCGCGAAGGCAGCCTCGTCTTCAAAATGATCACGCTGCCCGGTCTGTGGCTCCAAAACATCACGACGAAAGAACCCGACGACCGCCAACTCGAAGTCGCGCTCTACGCGCTCAAAGAATCGCTCAAACTCGAACCGCAGCCGCAGGAAGCGACTATGACGCCGCTCTCTTAGAGCCGTCAGCAATCAGCCGTCAGCTATCAGCTTTTTTGCGCTGGCGGCAGTTGAGCCATTGAGCGTCGAGCAGATATTTATTAACGAAGGATAAAAGCCGGAGGCCGAAAGCTGACGGCTCATTGCCGAGAGCTATTTTATGTTAGAGAAACTTGAACAGATCGAAGCACGCTACGAAGCGTTGTCGGAAGAACTCTATTCGCCCGAACTGCTGTCGGATCAGGCGGCCTACGGGAAGGCCGCCAAGCAGCATCGCAGCCTCGGCGACATGGTGAAGCGTTATCGCGAGTGGAAGACGCTCAAGGAAGAACTCGCGGGCGCGCGTGAGATGTTCGACATGAACGCCGACGACGAGGAGATGCGCGAACTCGCGCGCGTCGAAGTGGAAACTCTGCAAGTGCAACTTGAGAGGTGCGAAGAAGACCTGCGCCTCCTGCTCTTGCCGACCGACCCGAACGACGAGAAGAACGTCATCCTCGAAATTCGCGCGGGCACGGGCGGCGATGAAGCGTCGCTCTTTGCCGCCGAGATGCTGCGCATGTACGGACGCTACGCCGAGCGACAGGGCTGGCGCATGGAAATTCTCAACACGTCCGAGTCAGGCATCGGCGGCTACAAAGAGGCCACCGCGCTCATCGAGGGCGACAAGGTCTATTCCAAGTTGAAACACGAATCGGGCACACATCGCGTCCAGCGCGTGCCGCAGACGGAGACGAGCGGGCGCATCCACACCTCCGCGATCACGGTCGCAGTCCTCCCCGAAGCGGAAGAAGTTGACGTGAAGATCGACGCGAAAGATTTGCGCATTGATACCTTCTGCTCGTCGGGGCCGGGCGGCCAATCCGTCAACACGACCTACTCGGCCGTCCGCATCACTCACTTGCCGACGAACACCGTCGTCTCCATGCAAGACGAGAAATCGCAGATCAAGAACCGCGAGAAAGCGATGCGCGTCTTGCGTGCGCGCCTCCAAGAGCAAGAGGAACAGAAGCAGCACGAACTGCTCGCCAGCGAACGCCGCTCTCAGGTCGGCTCCGGCGACCGCTCCGAAAAAATCCGCACCTACAACTTCAAAGAGAACCGCGTCTCCGACCATCGCATCGGCCTCACCGTGCACCAACTCAACCTCGTCATGGAAGGCCAACTCGACGAGATCATCAACGCCCTCGTCACACACTATCAAGCCGAGAAACTGAAAGCCGAAACCGTCGCAGCTTAGAGAACAGTGACAAGTGACAAGTTAAAGCAAAAGACTTGTCTTTATATCTTGTCACTCGTTACGGGTGTCTTCGACTTCAACCTGTCACTTATCAGCTATCACCTGTCGTTCGTTATTTTTCAGCCGCGAGTTAAAGCAGAAAACTTGTTCTCGCTTTAACTCGTCACTTGTCACTCGTCACTCGTCACTGCCCTCTCATGGAAAGTACACGCGTTCTGCTCATTCGCCACGGTCAATCCGAGGGCAACGCCGCGCGTCGTTTCGGCGGACATACGCCAACGCCTCTGTCTGCGTTAGGGCACAGGCAAGCGGAGGCGACGGCGCGTGCGCTGAGTCTGGAATCCATCACGGCGATCTATTCGAGCGATCTGTTGCGCGCCGTCGAGACCGCCACGCCGCTCGCCCGCGCGCTCGATCTTGAGATCAGGCAGAGCGACGCTTTTCGCGAACGCAGCGTCGGCCACATGGAGAATTTGACGTTTGAGGAAGCGGCGCAAAAGTTTCCCGAAGAGTATGCCGCGCTCCTGCGCCGCGACTTCGAGCACGTCCTCTCCGGCGGCGAAAGCTATCGCCAACTGCTCGACCGCGCCGCACGCGCGCTCGACCGCGCCATCGCCGACAACCGTGGCGGCACCATCGCCGTCTTCTCTCACACCGGCACGATCTGTATCCTCGCCCTGCACCTCTTGGGCGCACTCGACGCCCCCGCCCTACGCCCCGTCTGGCTCGCCACCGCCAACTGCGGCATCTCCCGCTTCACCCTCCGCGACGACGGCTTCCTGCGCGTCTCCGCGCTCAACGACACGCGCCATCTAGCGAGCGTGCAGGAAGTCGAAAATTAGAGTCTGACAACTGTGGCCTCATCCGTGGCGACACTTCGGAAAATGTTTTTGCCTGTGAACTCAAGGCGGCGACATGCTAGCATGCTCGGCACACGAACCCGGCAGCCGCCAGTGTGGCGCGTGTCGTGACGCCCAAGCATTCGTTAAACTCACAAACGCCTAAAGTCAGTTTAGAGAATAAACATATGTCCCCTCACAACCTGTTCATCAAGCGTCTGCCTTTCTTTGCGCTCGCCCTCTGCGCCTGCGCGGTGCTGCTCACAGGCTTCGCTGTGCACCGAGCGGCGGCGCAGCAGGGCGCGACGACCCCGACGTTGAAGCCGAACGGCAAAATCGCCTACTCCGGCGGAACCCTCAACACCATCAACCCGGACGGCTCAGGCGAGACGCGAATCAAAGGCGCGCCGACCTTGATTCACTCTCCCGCGTGGTCGCCCGACGGGTCGAGGTTGGTCTACAACCGCACCTACTTCCCCCTGCCGAGTTCCAACCTGTACATCGTCAACTCCGACGGCACGAACGCCGTGTCGCTGACGGAAGCTGAACTAATGACGCCCGACGTGATCGTCAACGCCGACGCGGACTGGTCGCCCGACGGCTCGCGCCTCGTCTACGTCAGCATCCGCGACGGCAACAGCGACATCTGGGTGATGAATGCCGACGGGACAAACCTCGTCAACCTGACGCCCTCGACTCCCTTCCCCGATTACGCTCCGGCTTGGTCGCCCGACGGCTCGCACATCGCTTTCACTTCCCAACGCGATTTCCCGAACCTGACCGGCGACACTTCAGGCGGGCAGGAGATTTACGTGATGCGTTCCGACGGCTCGAACGTCACGCGCCTGACCAATAATAATGTCCTCGACATGCAGCCCGCGTGGTCGCCGCTCGGCGACAAGTTAGCCTTCACACGCCGCGTCGCCAACCCGCTGACGGGCGAAGTCAACGACGACATTTTCACGATGAACGCCAATGGCACGGGGCCGACCAATATCACCAGCCACCCTTCGTTCGACCTCGAACCCTGCTGGTCGCCCGACGGCACGAAGATCGCCTTCGTCACTTATCGCGACGCCGTCCAGAACAACAACTCGGAAATCTACACGATGGACGCCGACGGCAGTTTCCCCACGCGCGTTACCAATAGCAGCTTCGAGGACCGCGAACCCGACTGGGGCACGATCTCTCCGCCTGTCACCCCGACGCCCACGCCGCCGCCGCCGACACCGACGCCGACGCCCTACACCATCAGCGGTCGTGTGACGGACGGCGCGGGCAACGGCCTCGCCGGAGTCAACGTTATTCTCTCCGGTGAATTTTACGGCACGCGCTCCGCGCTGACCGCGGCTGACGGCAGCTACCGGCATTTCTACTTCCCCGACGGGCACATCACCATCTCGCCCGCGCGCGACAACACGATCTTCACCCCCCCGAACGTCACCTACAGTGCTCCGCGCTTTCAACTCGTGACGGGCGACCACACGAACCTAGATTTCACCGCTGCGTCCCTGCCAAACGCCTCTACCTTCCAATTTCACGCCCCGGCCTACGTCACCCCGGAACGTGCGGGCGTAACCATCACCGTGACGCGCAGCGGCTCGCTCGACACGGGCGGTGCGTTCGTCAGTTATCGCACCGTGGACGACCCGGCGGCGGTGCGCTGCGACGTGGCCGGGACGACGGCCTACGCCCGTTGCGATTATGCGACGGCTGCCGGCACGCTTTACTTCGCGGCAGGCGAAACGGAGAAGCAATTCGACGTCATGATCACCGACGACGCGTACGTCGAGAACACGGAGAGTTTCCCGGTCGAAATCTTCAACCCTGCCGGGGCGACGCTCGGCGCGCGAACCACTGCGAGCGTCGAAATCTCCGCAAACGACGAACCCGGCATACCCAATCCCATAGACTTCTCGCTATTCTTCGTGCGCCAGCATTACCTCGACTTCCTCACGCGCGAGCCGGAGATGTTCGAGCCGTGGAGCCCGGTGCTCAACAACTGCTCGAACGTCTACGACAACCCCGCGTGTGATCGCATCACCGTCTCGTCCAGCTTCTTCCGCGCGCCCGAGTCCGGCTTCAAGGGCTACTTCGTCTATCGCTTTTACGCGCTCTCCTACGGGCGCATGCCCCGCTACAACGAGATCATCCCCGACATGACGAGCCTCTCCGGCGCGTCGGCGGAAGAGGTCTTCGCCAACCGCGCCGCCTTCGCCGAGAGGTGGCTCGCGCGTCAGGAGTTTAGGAATCTCTACGACGCGAAGACCAACGCGGGCTTCGTGGGCACACTCATGGATCGCTATGGTCTCGCACGGATCACCACGCCCGCCCCGGCCAACCCGGAAGGCGCGTCGAAGGTGATGCTGACGCGCGCCGATCTCATCGGCGGCCTCGACAATCAGACGCTCACGCGGGCGCAGGTGGTGCGCGCCATCGTCGAATCGGATGAGGTCTTCGCAGCCGAGTTCAACCCCGCGTTCGTGGCGATGCAATATTTCGGCTACCTGCGCCGCGACCCCGACCCCGACTACAACAAGTGGCTCGCGTACCTCAAGGCCAACCCGACCGACTTCCGCACGATGGTCAGAGGTTTCGTGAACTCCGTCGAATATCGCCTGCGCTTCGGCCAGCCGTGAACATTGGCGACCGTTGACAAAAAAAGAGGCCGCAACTGACACGCAGTTGCGGCCTCACAATTTATGCCTCTGCTAACCGGCGATGGTGGAAACTTCGTTCTCTTCGCGTTCCGAGTCTAATCGCGCATCTTCCTCGCCGTCGCCTTCGAGTTGGCGTTGGCGGTGGACTGTGCCGTCGGAGTCGAAGATGTAGGCGGAGGGGGCTTCTTTCATGATGATGTCTTGCAGGCGCATCAGGCCGTAGAGCAGGGCTTCGGGGCGCGGCGGGCAGCCCGGTATGTACACGTCAACGGGGATGGTGCGATCCACACCTTGCATCGTGGAGTAGGAATCGAAAGGCCCGCCGGTGGAGGCGCACGCGCCCATCGCGATCACCCATTTCGGCTCCGGCATCTGATCATAGACGCGACGCACGACCGGCCCCATCTTCAACGTCACCGTGCCCGCGACGATGATCAAGTCGCTCTGCCGTGGGCTGGGGCGAAAGACGCCCGCGCCGAAGCGGTCTATATCGAAACGCCCCGCGCCCGTCGCGATCATCTCGATGGCGCAGCAGGCCAGTCCGAACGTCATCGGCCACAGCGCAGACTTGCGCGCCCAGTTCACCGTGTTGCGCACCGGCTTCACGTCCATCATGGGCGCGGCCACGTTCCGCCGCAGCGAATTAAAGATCGCGTCAACAGTGGTGAGTACGATTCCTTCTGGATGCTCTGCCATAACAGGTTTCAAGTTTCAGGTTTCAAGTTTCAGGTTTCAGGTCTGAGGAGGTTCTTCGTTCTTTAACTTGAAACCTGAAACCCGCAACTTGAAACTTATCTCATGCCCATTCGAGCGCGCCTTTGCGCCAGGCGTAATAGTAGCCGAGGACGAGGATGCCGATGAAGACGAGCATCTCGACGAGGGCGAAGGTGGTGAAGGAGAAATCGTCGCCCATGAAGATGATCGCCCACGGCAGCAGGAAGATGGTCTCTACGTCGAAGACGAGAAAGAGCATCGCCACGATGTAGTAGCGCACGGTGAAACGGTCGTGCGCCTCGCTCGTCGGGTCAATGCCGCACTCGTAAGGGCGCATCTTGTCTTTTTGCCAGACGTTCGGACGCACCAGCCGCCCCAAGACGATGGGCAACACCGGGAAGACCACGGCGACGACGAAAAAGATCATCACCGGCCAGTAAGCCGTGACCGGACTGCCGACTTGTTGTGCAACGGGCGCGTTGGTCGAAGCCGTAGCGGCGTGTGCGGTCGCCGTCGTTGCATCCGTGATTGCGTTTGCCGCTTGCAGAAGTATCAAGCTCAGCATGGTTTCTGATTTTGACGGGAAGGCGCGGGTTCAGGTTTCAGGTCTTCTTTGAACAAGCGAAATATAAGCGCGGGGCTACGGCTTGTCAATGCGTTTGTGCGGCGGCCTCGCACGCGCACTGATGCCGCGCCGCAGACCCGCGCGCGTGTGCGGGGCGATTAAAAATCTTGACTTAAGCATTGTTTGAGAGTAGAAAATTCGCCTACAGTTTTCAGGCCGCACTTGTCAACGGGCGTCGGAACGCTTCCTCGACCCACGCCGCAAAATAGCCGCAATGAGAATGACGTTCAGCTAGCCATCTTCTTACCAACTCCCAGGAGACAACATGAAGCAGACCCCCGCTCCCCACTCGATTCCTGTCTCACGGCGCGCCGTGGCAATCATAGCCGTCCTGCTCGCAACGCTCGTTCTCGTAGCCGCTCCCTTCTTCTGGTCTCGCTCTTTCGCCGCCGCGCCTCCGTCCGCGCCACTTAACGCCGCCGCGCTCTTAGCCGCTCCCGGCGACCTCGACCCGACGTTTGACGGCGACGGCAAGGTCGTCACGCCGTTTCCGAACGGCATAGACTCCGCAGAGGATGTCGCCGTGCAGGCTGACGGTAAGGTCGTCGTCGCCGGTAGCTCCGGCTCCGACTTCGCCATCGCGCGCTACAACACGGACGGCACACTCGACCAGACTTTCGGCACGGGCGGGCGCGTCCATACAGACTTCCCCGTGGGGCAGGGCGGCTTCGCCTCCGCGCTCGTCATCCAGCCCGACGGCAAGATCGTGCTCGCCGGTTCGGCGACCGAACCGGGTTCGGATTTCAACTCCGGCTTCGCGCTCGCGCGCTATAACTCCGACGGCTCGCTCGACACTTCTTTCGACACGGACGGCCTCGTCGTCACATCGTTTTCGGGCGCGAGCGCAAGCGCGAACGCACTCGTGCTCCAATCCGATGGCAAACTCGTCGCGGCCGGCACGAGTCGCAACGATGCGAATTTCGAGAGCGTCTTCGCGCTCGCGCGTTACAACACGAACGGCTCGCTCGATACGAGTTTTGATTCAGACGGCAGGGTCACGATTGATTTCGCGGGCGTCACCTTTGAAGAGGCTCACGGCGTCGCCGTCCAAGCCGACGGGCGCATCGTGGCGGTCGGACTCGGCAGTTCCGTCTTCGCCGTCGCGCGCGTCAACGCCAACGGCTCGCCCGACAACACCTTCGACACGGACGGGCAGGTGACGACCGACTTCGGCAACTCTTTTGAACAGGCCAACGCCGTCGTGATCCAGACGGACGCACGGATCGTCGTGGCCGGTGAGGTCGCCACCTCGGTCGCCGCCGACGACAACTTCGCGCTCGCGCGCTACAACACCGACGGCTCGCTCGACACCACCTTTGACGGCGACGGAAAAGTCACGACCGACTTCGACCTCGTTGACAGCGCGAAGGATGTCGTGATTCAGCCGGACGGTCGGATCGTCGCGGCGGGGCGAGCCGGAACCATCCCGACCGGCACCTTCTTCGCGCTCGCGCGCTACAACACGAACGGCTCGCTCGACACCGCGTTCGACACGGACGGCAAAGTTTTGACCGACGTTGCTGGTGGACGCTTCAATCTCGGCGGGCGCGGCGTCGCCCTCTACACGGACGGGCGCATCGTCGTCGCGGGCGCGGACAACATCAGCGGGCAACTCGACTTCGGCGTCGCGCGCTACAACGCGAACGGCTCGCTCGACTCAACCTTCGACACAGACGGCAAGGCCATCACAGACTTTTCGCTCAACGAGGAAACGGTCACAGACATGGCTGTCCAACCGGACGGCAAGATCGTCGCCGTCGGGCGCATGAACGCGCGCGTGATCATTGTCGATGCGCAGGACTTCAACTTCCTCCTCGCGCGCTACAACTCCGACGGCTCGCTCGACACCACCTTCGGCACGGGCGGACTCGTCTCGACCGACTTCACGGGCAACGGCGATGATTTCGCGCTCTCTGTCGTCTTGCAGCCGGACGGCAAGATCGTCGTAGCCGGGCAGACCGGAGGGAAATTCTCCCTCACCGCCTCTGCCGACACCTCTTTCGGCGTCGCGCGCTACAACACGAACGGCACGCTCGACACATCGTTCGGCACGGGCGGGCGCGTCGTCGTGGATTTCGGCACGAGTCACGACAGCGCAAACGGCGTCGCCCTGCAAACGGACGGCAAGATCGTCCTCGCCGGTTCGAGCATTTTCGACTTCAAACTCGCGCGCCTCAACACCGACGGCTCGCTCGACAGCGGCGCGGCTGGCGACCTGACACCCGCAGACATGTTCGGCACGGGCGGCAAAGTCTCGACCGACTTCAACGAAACGACCGATGGAGCTAACGCCGTCTTGATTCAACCCGACGGCAAGATCGTCGCCGCAGGTAGGTCTGCCGGAAACTTCGCGCTCGCGCGCTACAACTCCGACGGCTTGCTCGATTCTTCGTTCGATACGGACGGCAAAGTGACGACCGACTTCGGCGGCGAAGCGGACACTATCAACAGTCTGGTCAGACAGACGGACGGCAAACTTGTGGCGGCTGGCGCAGCCACCCTCAACAGTGCCACCAGCAGCGACTTCGCGCTCGCGCGCTACAACGCGGACGGCTCGCTCGACACTTCCTTCGACACAGACGGCAAAGTGACGACCGACTTTGGCGGTTTCGACTCGGCGGCTGACCTCGCCCTGCAAGCCGACGGCAAGCTCGTCGCCGCCGGTATCTACTTCCCTCTCAGCATCACTGTGTCTGCCGCGCCGCGCCGCACGCCCGACGGCGACAAGCTTCGCTACACGCCCCCCGACGCCGCATCACCCAGCGGTCGCGCGACCCCGGCCTCAATCGTCAACGATCAGGAGAAACCGGCCAGGTTGATCAATGAACAGGCGAGGCCAGACGCGAGCGCGGTCGCCTTCTCGTTCTTTGCCGTCGCGCGCTACGACACGAACGGCTCGCTCGACTCAACCTTCGACGGCGATGGCAAGCTCACGACCGATTTCTTCGGCATCGAAAACGAAGCGCTGGCCGTCGTCGTCCAGTCCGACGGTAAGATCGTCGCGGGCGGATACACGGACACGGGCAGCAGCAGAGACTACGCCCTCGCGCGCTACCTCCCCGATCCTCCGGCCACGCCGACACCCACACCGACGCCGACGCCAACTCCAACTCCGACACCTACTCCTGCGCCCCGGACGGTGCATTTTGAATCGAGCGCGTACCTCGTGACCGAAGGCGACGGCAGCGTAACCCTGACCGTCATACGCGAAGGCGACACGAGCGCGCCCGCCACCGTGGATTACGAGACCAAAGCAGACATCGTCACCGTCGGCTGCGACGTGGTGGACAACAGGGCTTCCGAGCGTTGCGACTACACCACCACGCTCGGCACCCTCCGCTTCGCCGCAGGTGAAACGACCAAGACCTTCCGCGTCTTCCTCACCGACGACGCCTACGTGGAAAACGACGAATTTATCTTCCTCGAATTGAGTAATCCCACAGGCGGCATGACGCTTATCCCGCCCGCCTTCTCCACCATCATCATGACGGATAACGACACGAACCCGAATGCCCCGAACCCCGTGGACACGGCCTCGTTCTTCGTCTCGATGCATTACGTGGACTTCCTCAACCGTCAAGGCGAACCGGCAGGCATCACCGCTTGGACCAACGCCCTCAACAACTGCCCGGCGGGCAATTTAAGCTGCGACCGCGTGGGCGTCTCTTCCTCCTTCTTCCGCGCCGAGGAGTTCATGCTCAAGGGTTTCTTCGTCATCCGCTTCTACAAAGTCTCCTTAGGCACGCCGCCCAAATATCGCGAGTTCACCCGCGATTCCCAACGCGTGACGGCCGACACGGCAGCAGAGGTTATCGCCGCCCGCGACGCCTTCACCAACGAATGGGTCGAGCGTGCAGACTTCAAGGCGATCTACGACGGCTTATCCAATCAAGGCTACGTGGATAAACTGGAACAGACGGCGGGCGTCACCCTTGCCAATAAGGCCGCGCTCGTCGCCGCGCTCGATGCCAACACGAAGACGCGGGCGCAAGTGCTGCGCGAGATAGTGGAGAGTCAGGAGGTGCGGCAGAAGATGTACCACGACGCCTTTGTGTTGATGGAATACTACGGCTACTTGAGGCGCGACCCGGAGACGGCAGGATTTAATGCGTGGTTGAACTACTTGAACGCGCATCCGGGCGATTGGCGCACGATGGTCAGAGGCTTTGTGAACTCCGTCGAGTACAGAAAACGCTTCGGTAACCCCGGCGCACCGCAACCGGGCTAAAGTTGGAGAGATGAGTCTCAGCGTGAGTTACGATTGAGTGTGTCCCAAAGTAAGACTCACCGCAGAGACGCAGAGAGAGGCGCAAAGGGGGCGCAGAGAAAAGATTCAATTCTTTCTCTGCGCCCCCTCTGCGCGCCTCTCTCTGCGTCTCTGCGGTGAAAGGTTTTAATTCCTGGCGAATTATGTCGCCCGCTTCGCTTCATCGTGCGAGTGCCCCGCCAACAGCGTCACGGCATGGCCGAGCACCGGACGCACCACGGCGAAACATTCGCGCACGGCTTTGGGCGCGCCGGGGAAATTTATGATCAGCGTGCCCGCACGGATGCCGCAGACGCCGCGCGAGATCATCGCCGTCGGCGTCTGCCTCAGAGACTCTGCGCGCATCGCTTCGGCGAGTCCCGGCGCATCGCGTTCGACGACGGCGCGCGTCGCTTCCGGCGTGTTGTCGCGCGGGCTGAACCCCGTCCCGCCCGTCGTTAAAATAAGATTCACGTCCGCGCGCTCGGCATACGCGCGCAGTTTATCCGCGAGCGGTTCGAGGTCGTCCGCCAACACTTCCTTCGCCACGATCTCCGCGCGCATCTCGCGCAGCAACTCGACCAACGCCGCGCCCGACTCGTCCTCGCCGCCACCGCGCGCGCGGCTGTCGCTCAACGTGATCACGACCGCCTGAATCCGAACAGACATGAATGGATTACCTTTTGCCGCCGCCATCTTTTCTTTGGCGCACGCGCTTGATGACGGGCAATAAATCTTTGCGCACTTGCTCCCACGCGGCGGATTTCAATTTCGCTTGAGCAATGCTTTGAAACTTCGTCGCCAACCGTTGCAAGCCTCCCAGAAACCGGTCTTCATCACACGCGCACGGTTCGAGTTTTACCGTCACGACTTCAACTTCACGCTTGGCGTGTCGTTCGCGTGCGCGGCGCAACTCTGGGTCTTTAATGTATGGCCGCACGAGCGAAGTTTGGCTGGCAATGAACAGGAAAACATCCATCTCTTCAAGCCTGCGACGGATCTCCTCATCCCATTCTGAACCGGCAATCAAACGCTTGTCGAGCCACGCTGTCAGGCCGTGCTGCTGTTCCAACACATCGAGTATGGCGTCGAGCCGTTTGAGCTGTCGCTCGTCTTCGTGCGCATAACTGACAAAGACTCTGACGGGCGTGGGCGCGGTGCCGGGGTCGCGATCAATGGCACGCGCTTCGGCGGGAAGCAGCTTGTCGAGTTCGCGCGCCACGTTCACGACCGCCGTGCCCTCCGGCTGGATCGGCAGCTTTTGCGTCGCCACTCCGGGGTTCTCAACTTCACGCAGAGACTTCACGCTGATCCACTGTTCACTGTCGCCCGTCAGCTCCAACTCTTCGACCGACTGTATCTTCAATTCATCGTGGAGCGATTCGAGTTCCCGTCGCACCATCGCCACCAGCACGCCGCGCGTCTCCTCGTTGCCGCCGAGGACAAACACCTGTAACTCCGGTCTGTCCGTCTCCGCGCGGATCAACGCCGCCGCCGTCGCGTGGCGCAAGACGACGCCGTGCCGCCAGTGCGGCGCGCCCTCGCTCAGCGCGTGCGTGCGCACAATGAAGCGCGGCAGGAATCCCAGCGGCAGCACCTCGTAACGATAACGCAGGCGCACCGGAGCTTGCTCCCAACGCTCCTTCATCAACGGCTCAAACTCCGAGAGCAGTTCCGGCACGAGATAACGCGTGGGCTTCCCTTCCTCCTCCTCGCTCGCATAGCAGAGTTGGAAGGCGCGCATCAAATCCAGTATGAAGCCATGAGTTTTCGGCGGATAATCCGACGCCTTGATCACGTTTTTCGCTTCGGCTTCGCGCAAGACCCGCGGCATGTCGGCCACCGCAAGCTGACCGTCATTCTCCGCCACCGCCTGCGAACGAATGACGGCATACACGCCGCCCGTCACCCAACCGGGATTAAGCACCCGCGTATCGTGCAAACGCGCATCGTTTCCGAAGTAGAGAGCCAACCCGAGCGCGTGCAGTATGCCCGCGAGGTCTTGCTGCGCCTGTGGCCGTTCCTCGCTGTATCGCTCGCAAAGTTCGACGTACTGCTCGTAGGTGAGGAAGTTCTCACGCATCCCGCCAACCGCGTCCTTGATCTCGCGCCAGTGCTTGGGGAAAGGTAGCCACACTTCGGGCATGCTCTTTTCGACTGTCTCATTGATCATGCTGCGCACATTCTCAATGCCGTCGCCGTGTATCGCATCTGTCGGGATGAAGCCGACGATAAACGGAAACTTCCGGCGCAGTTTCACCTCGTCCACTTTCCACCATCGCCCGTGGCTCCAGTTCATCGCCACAATTACGGGCGAGCTATTGCCCTGCGTCTCGATCAGCTTCAACCAGTATTCCGCGTCGCGCTGCGCCAACCCCGTGCGCGGCTCAAGCACCAGCAGATAAAGGCTGCGCTCCGTGAGGAAAAATTGGTGCGTCGCGTGCAGAATCTCCTGCCCGCCAAAATCCCACGCCCGCGCTCTCACTTGAGCGCGCTCACAATCCAGCATCAATTCGCGAATCGAGATTGAATGAGTCTCCTCCTCATGTTCATCCGGTTCCTCCCCCGCGAGTTGCTTCACCAAAGTCGTCTTGCCCGCGCCCCCACGCCCGACAAGAAGCAGCTTTAGCTCAAGCAGCAACGTGGCCTTACCGGGACGCGACTCAAAATAGTACCGCAGGATCGCTTTGGCAGATCTATCCAGTATACTTTCAGGGAGATTCAGTTTTGGATTTCCCCTTAATAGCAACTCTTGTAGTCGTGATTGTTGAAGTGACGTTGGAAGTTCTTCAAGCAAGTTGTTTTGCAGCCAGAGCGTATGAAGTTTTGGCAATGTGCCCATATGCTTTGGCAACTTCTTTATGTTGTTTCCATCAAGATCAATTAATCTGAGAGTTGATAATTCACCAATCCAATTCGGCACGGTTGAAATTTCATTGTTAATTAAGGAAAGAATTTCAAGCCCGTGAGCCTCCCGCAAAGTTTCAGGGAAGGTCTTTAGTCCCAAGTTACTCAAGTCTAAGATATCGAGGAATTCGTTGACTTGGCTCTGCCGTTTCCACTTCGCGATACGCTGTCTAGCGATTTCCTCTGGTGTTAGCTTCTTCTTGATGGGCTTTCGTTTGGATGGTGACTTCTTAGGCATAGCTCTCCCTACTCAGTGGTCTGCCGAGGAAGTGCTTTCTCTTTGCAACAGTCATTCGGGATTGCGCATGGCTCGTTGCAGGCGCGCGTGTTCTTTGAGGATGCAGCGATCCATGACGACGAGGAGTCCGGCGTCTATGGCTTCTTTGGCGGCCTTCGTGTCAATGACGCCCTCTTGGAGCCAGACGGCTTTTGCGCCGAGGCTGATCGCTTCGCGGACGACTGCGCCAGCTTCTTCGGAACGGCGAAACACGTTGACGAGTTCGACCGGCTCCGGCACGTCCGCGAGCGAGGAGTAAGCACGCTCGCCGAGCACCTCCGTCTCGTTCGGATTGACGGGGATCACACGGTAGCCCTTGCTCTGCATGTAGGCCGAGACGCTATGCGACGCGCGCCACGTGTTCGACGACAGACCCACCACCACAATCGTCTTATACCCGTCGAGAATCTGCTTGATGGCCTGCGAGGAATTGATCTCCATTTGCTCACCTCCGGTTCGCTTCATAAGGTTTCAGGTTTCGGGTTTCGGGTTTCAGGTTATAAGACAGAGGTTCTTCGTTCTTTAACCTGAAACTTGAAACCTGAAACCTGAAACTATTTGGCCGTTGTGGCGACCGCGTGCAGTTCTTGCAGCGAGAGCGGCTTGGTCGTCTGGCCTTCGCCGAATGCGCTGATGGCTTCGACGAGCGCCTGCGCGCCGGTCATCGTCGTGACGCACGGCACGTTGTGTTGGAGCGCGGCGCGGCGGATGGCCTGCTCGTCGAAGTGCGAGGCGCGCCCCAGAGGCGTGTTGATGACGAGCGCGATCTCGCCCTGCTTGATGTTGTCCACGATGTTCGGGCGGCCTTCGTTGACCTTGAAGACTGTCGCCACCTGCAAACCCACTTCGCTCAGACGCGCCGCCGTGCCGAACGTCGCCATGAGACTGAAACCGAGCCGCACGAGACGGCGCGCGACGACCACCGCCTGCCCTTTGTCCGCGTCGTTCACGCTGATGAAGGCCGTGCCCGGAGGCGTCGGGAGTTCCAGCCCCGCGCCCATCATCGCCTTCGCGTAAGCCTCGCCGAACGTGTCGCCGATGCCCATCACCTCGCCCGTCGAATGCATTTCGGGGCCGAGGATCGGGTCAACGCCCGCGAACTTGACGAACGGGAAGACCGGCGACTTGATGAAGAAACGCTGCACCGTCAAATCCGGCGGCAGTTTGAACGACGCGAGCGGCTGCCCCGCCATCACGAGCGCGGCGATGCGCGCCAGCGGCACGCCCGTCGCCTTCGACACAAAGGGCACCGTGCGCGATGCGCGCGGGTTCACTTCCAGCACATACACGCGGTCGTCCTTGATCGCAAACTGGATGTTGAGCAGGCCGCGCACCTTCAAAGCCTCGGCCAGCATGCGCGTGTAATGTCGCATCGTCTCGACGTGTTCGGGCGCGATGCGCACGGGCGGCAGGACGCACGAAGAGTCGCCCGAATGAATGCCCGCCTCCTCGATGTGCTCCTGAATCCCCGCGACGACGCAGGTGTCCGCATCCGCCAGCGCGTCCACGTCAAACTCCGCCGCGCGTTCGAGAAACTTATCAATCAAGATCGGTTTTTGCGGCGACGCATCAACCGCCGTACGCATGTATTCGTCCAGACTCTTCTCATCGTAGACTATCGCCATCGCCCGCCCGCCCAAAACATACGACGGGCGCACGAGCACCGGATAACCAATTCGCTCGGCTTCGACAATCGCTTCCGCAGGCGACGTGGCCGTGCCGTTTTCCGGCTGCGGGATACCGAGCGTGCTGAGGAGCGCGCCGAAGCGTTTGCGGTCTTCCGCCAGATCAATCGAATCGGGCGAGGTGCCGATGATGGGCGCGCCCGCCGCGTCGAGCCGCATCGCGAGATTCAAGGGCGTCTGCCCGCCGAACTGCACGATGACGCCTTCTGGCTTTTCCACGTCAATGATGTTCATGACGTCTTCAAACGTGAGCGGCTCGAAGTAGAGACGGTCGGACGTGTCGTAGTCGGTCGAGACGGTTTCGGGGTTGCAGTTGACCATGATCGTCTCAAAGCCTGCCTCGCTCAATGCGAACGACGCGTGACAGCAACAATAGTCGAACTCGATTCCCTGCCCGATGCGGTTCGGACCTGAACC
>DASYMM010000308.1:0-1521 GCA_036009085.1 Pyrinomonadaceae bacterium
CAGGGGCGCGAGTTCGTCGTCGTCTCTTCGAGCGGCTACTACAACTACAGCAACCCGAACGACCCCGACAACGAACCCACGGCGGGCGTCGTCCTCTTCACGCCCAACGTCTCCGGCGGCTACGACTCTTCGCGCACGCTCGTCGCACCCGGCAGCCAGCAACTCAACAACGCGAACGCGCTCGCGCTCCTGCCCTCCGGCGACCTCCTCATCGCCGACTTCGATTCCAACGAACTGCGCATCGTCCGCGACACGAACGGCGACGACGCGCCCGACACGCTCGACCCTGCGCCCTACTACTCTTTCCAGTTCTCCAACGATGCGCCGCTTGAGGTCGCCGCCAACTCGCGCGGCGTCGTCTTCACGCATTCCGTCGGCAACTCGACTGTCATGCTCGCGCTCTACGACACGAACGCGAACGGCTTCGCAGACGCGGAAGAAGTCGTCGTCGAAGGTCTCTCGATTGACGACAACTTGATTTTGCACGGTCTGACGGTTGACCGCGAGGGCACGGTCTATGTCGTCGAAGACGCGTTGGGCGCGGCGGATTTTCCAAGCGACGGCGGCAACGGCGGCACGCCGCTCGTAGACGCCTTCCCCGACCCGGCCTTGAACGGCATCCTGCGCAACGGCGCGCTCTACGCCACCGCCGACAACCCCACCGCGCAAGCTCTCACCGGCCTCGCCTTCGGCACAAACAACGCGCTCGCGCCCGTCGCCTCGCTCCAACTCACGAACAGCGCGAGCATGCGCGGCAACGCCACGCGCGAAGGCTTAGGCACGATCTTGGGCGCGCGTCTGACGGGCGGGCGGCGCGGCGCGTCTGCCACAGAGGCCGCCGAGCGCGGCGTGCGCGTGACGATTGAGGGCACGGGCGCGCCCGTCCATTCGTTCGCGGATGATCGGATCAACATCTACGTGCCTGACGCGGTCGGCACGGGGACGCGCTCGGTCGTCGTCTTTTTGGACGGCAACGTCGTCGCGGCGGAAGATGTGTTTATCGTGGACGCGAATCCGGGGCTGTTCACCGCAAACGGCACGGGCGCGGGCGACGCCATCGCGCTGCTCGCTTCGGGGATGCGCTACATGCTCGCTCCGTTCCCCGCGCGCTTCGACAATCAACCTTCGGTCGTCGCGCTCTTCGGCACGGGCTTCCGGCGCGGCGTGCCCGTCACCGCCACCGTCGGCGGGCGCGCGGCGGTGGTCGAATTCGCGGGCGCGAGCGGCGACTTCCCCGGCCTCGATCAGATCAACCTGCGCCTGCCCGACAACACGAACGGAACCGTGCCCGTCATCCTGCGCACCGCAGACGGCGCGACGAGTCGCAGCGATGTGGTGATCAGAGTCAATTAGAACCTTCACCACCGCAGACGCAGAGGACACGAAGGGGGCACAGAGATCAATCAATTCTCTGTGCCCCCTCTGTGTCCTCTGTGTCTCTGTGGTGAGTGTCTTTCGCCGCTTAACTTTGCGGCGCGGTTTTCTCGTCGCTCTTTTGCTCTTTTTTCTTTTCTTCCTTTA
>DASYMM010000309.1:0-4247 GCA_036009085.1 Pyrinomonadaceae bacterium
GCCCTCCGCGATGAAGCGCGCGTACTCCGCGTTTGTCGTCGGCAAGCGATCAATTTTGAAGTCGGGCAGCGAGACGTTGTGGGATGGAAGCTCGTTGTCATAGACGAACATCTTCCACGGCGCGCCCAACAGACACTCGCCCGCGGGGATTGTCACCATGTCGTGCACGACGGCGGGCACGGGCGCGACTTCGAGAGATGACGGGGCGGCGGCTTGAAGCGGCGGCGCAGGGTTACGGATTTCTAACGGCGACACGGTTGCGTTGTCGTCGTGCGTGTTGTCGGAAGCTGCGCGCCGCTTCAAGGCGGGGTCGAGCATGTGCAGCAGGTAGGCGAGCGTCTCTTGATGCTGCCGCTCGTGTTCGAGGACGAGATGAAAGACGTACCCGTCTCGCATTAACGGGGATGCCGACAAAGAGACGGACGCGGACTCACCCAATCGTGCAGCGGCAAGATATGAGAGCGTCGCCGCTCTGACGCGCGCGAGGTAGTCTTCCATCTCGCGGCGCGTGGGGAGATTTTTAGAGTCTTCGCGCGGCGTGGCGATAGGGTCGAAGATGCGTTCGTAGCGTGCGTCGGGCGCGGGGTCGCCCTTCGTTTTTTGCAAAATCCAGTAGGCTTCAAAGACGCCGATGTGCGCGAGATGCCAGATCACCGGGCGAAAGCCGCCGCCCGGACTGGCGTGTAAATCCTCTTCGCGCGTCACCAGATCAAATAGCCTGAGCGTCGCGTAGCGCGTCCGTTCAAACATCTCCGCGAGCTGTTCGGTCATAAGAAAAGTTTCAGGTTTCAGGTTTCGGGTTTCAAGTTTCGGTGAAGAGGTTTGAAATTCTTTGTCTCGAACTTGAAACCTGCAACGTGGAACCTGAAACTTGGTCTGCGCTATGATAACATGCGAAAAAGGCGGGCAAGGGATGAAAGCGCACGGGGGCGGGCAAGTTGGCTCCGGCTCTCCTTGGCAGTCTCGCAGCACGACGAACGTTCAGCGAAAAGAGGATTCGACGACGATGCCGCCAACTGATGGCGACCCACCGCACGCCGCTCGCCTGCGCCTACACCAACTCGACACGGCAGACGCACGCGCCGCCTTCGCACGCGATGTCGCCACCGGCTTACGCGCCACGCCCAAGCAACTCTTCCCCAAATATTTTTACGACGAACTCGGCAGCGAACTCTTCGACGCCATTTGCCTCCTGCCCGAATACTATTTGACGCGCGCCGAAAACGAAATCCTCTCCGCGTTCGCCGACGAGATCATCACAGCGGCGACGACGGACGACAGCGGCGGCGGCAGTAGTAGTAGCACGACGACAACAACGCCGCTCGCGCTCCTCGAACTCGGCAGCGGCAGCGCAACCAAGACGCGCCGCATCATCGAAGCGTTGCTCAAACGCCAGCCCACTTTGCTCTATCTCCCGGTTGACATCTCCGCCTCCGCCCTCCGTGCCTCCGCCCATGCGCTGCTGCAATCTTACCCCGCGCTGCAAATCGAGGCGTACGCGAGCGACTACGACACCGCGCTCGCGCGACTCTCCGGCGAGCGCGCCATGCGCGACGACGAACGACTGCTCGCGCTCTTCCTCGGCTCGAACATAGGCAACTTCGACCGCGACGGCGCGGAACAATTCCTGCGCGCGCTGCGCGGCGTGCTCCGCGCGGGCGACGCGCTCCTGCTCGGCGCAGACTTGAAAAAAGATCAGGCCACACTGGAAGCGGCCTACGACGATGCGCTCGGCGTCACCGCCGCTTTCAACCTCAACCAACTCGTGCGTCTCAACCGCGAGTTCGCAGCCGATTTCAAACTGCGCGCCTTTCGTCACGTCGCCGTCTACAACGAAGCTGAGGGGCGCGTGGAAATCTACATCGAAAGCAGGTTCGCGCAAGTCGTCGCGCTGCCCGGTCTCGACATGGAGATCACCTTCGCCGAAGGCGAGCGCATCCACACGGAAAACTCTTACAAGTACGACCCCGAAGAACTCGACGCGCTGGCCGAACGCACAGGCTTCAAATGCCGCCGCCGCTGGACGGACGCGGCGGGACGTTTTAGCAGCAACCTCTTCGTCGCGCGCTGAAAGGCTACGGGCGCGAAACCGCGTATGTCTCACAACCAACTCATCGAAGATGCGGCGAGCAGTAGCCGGCGCGACACGCCGGGGGAGCAAGACGGATGCGCCGTGCGAAACGACTCGCGCGATGAATTGACGCACGCGCCGGGTAGCAGCAGTAGCAGCGGCAGCAGTGGCTTCCCGCTGCTCACCGATGCGGTTGACGCGTCTTCCGCGTCGCTCTTCGAGGAAAATTTGCGGCGCGGCGCGAAGCCTCCCGCCGAGTGGATGTGCGGCATCGAGTTTGAACTCTTTGGCTACGATGCGCGGCACGGCGAGCCGTTCGCACGCCTCAGTCCGTCGCAGGTGCAGCGCGTGCTCACGGGCTTTGCGCCTTCCTCCGACGATCTCGTCTATGAGGAGCGCACGGTCGTCGAAGCGAACGCCGGGCAGATGAACCGCTTGACGGTCGAACCGGGCGGGCAGATCGAGTTCTCCGGCGCGCCGCAACGCAGGCTCTGCGATGTCGAACGCGAAGTCTCGCGCTACCTCGCGCGCCTGCAAGAGATCGCCGAAGCCGAGCAGTTCGTCTTCCTCGCCGTCGGTTTCGACCCGCTCCGCACGATTGAAGAGCAGCGTTGGTTTCCCAAGATGCGCTACGGGGTGATGCGCCCCTATCTCGCCACGCGCGGCGCGCGCGCCTGGGACATGATGACGCGCACCTGCGCCGTCCAAACCAACCTCGACTACGGCGACGACGAAGACCTCGCCAAAAAGTTTCTCGTCGGCAACCGCCTCGCGCCCATCGCGACGGCCATCTTCGCCAACTCGCCCTTTGAAGCGGGGCGACCCTCCGGTTACAAGTCCACACGCGCCGCCGCGTGGCTCGCCACCGACGACGACCGCGCAGGCATCTCGCCGCCCGCGCTCCTCGAAAACTCTTTCTCGCCCGCCGCGTTCATCGCCTACGCGCTCGACGTGCCCATGATCTTCGCGCAGCGCGACGGGCATTACACAGACGCGCCCACAGGCATGAAGTTTCGCGACTTCCTCGCGCGCGGCTGCCCCACGCTCTCGCCCGTCTTCGGCGACTGGGCGGATCATCTCACCACCATCTTCACCGACGCGCGCCTCAAACAGCATCTCGAACTACGCAGCGCAGACTGCGGCAACCTCCCCCACGCCCTCGCCTTTCAAGCCTACTGGAAAGGCTTGCTCTACGACCCGGCAGCCCTCGACTCAGCCCTTCGCCTCGCCCCCAACCTCAACCACGCAGACGCCCTAGCCCTGCGCGCCGCCGTCGCCCGCGACGCACTCGCCGCGCGCACCGCACAATTTGACGTGCTCGCCCTCGCCAAAGAATCCATCGCCCTTGCCGTCGAAGGCTTAAGGCGCATCGCCCCCGACGAACTACCCTATCTCGACCTGCTCCGCGAACAAGTCTCCACAGACGAACTCTCCCCCGCAGACATTCTCCTCCGCAACTGGCACGGCTCATGGCACGCCTCCATGCCCCGCGTCCTGGAGCACCTGCGCATCGCCTGAAACCGCCGGAGCAACCTGCTTATGCAAACCGAGCACCTCGACCAGTCCTTCTACTTAGCCGCGCGCCTCGTAGAAAACTCCCAGCACGACGACGCCATCACCGTCCTGCGTCCCCTCATCGAATGCGAAATCCACGACTTTGAGAAGTCAATGGTCTGCGTCAACATGGCGATCATCCACGGGCAAAAGGGACAGGACTCCGACGCCCTCATCTGGTACGACCGTGGCATCAACTACGAACGCCCCCACGGACGCTTCTTCGTCGCCGAACGCAAAGCCGCCTTCATGGCCGAAAAGGGTTGGAACTCCGACAGCCTCACCATCTACGAAAGACTCTTAACCGAACCCTCCCTCACCGACGAAGACCGGGAACGCATCAACCACAACATCGCACTCTTAAAAGAACGCATCGGCTATTAAGCCTACGAAGCGAAGAACGCTTCGTGCCGCACGAGACTTCGCGCTTATTCCAAGTTCAGGCTATTCGCTCTAACTATCACCCGCCAGTAGTGCCTAACACGTCCTATTGCGCAGTTAGGCTGAAGGATGCGGTACAATATGCGTTAGGCGCTAAATAATTTGGTGGGAATTATGATCAATAAATCAAAAATATCTTTCTTCCTCTCAAATAACTGGCTATCCATTTTAGGGCTTGCTA
>DASYMM010000310.1:0-5903 GCA_036009085.1 Pyrinomonadaceae bacterium
CATCACGGCGATGAGGCTCAGCGCGCCCAAGATGGCTTTCACTCTCCGCATAGATTCTTCTCCTTAATTTTCCCGCAAAGGCGTCCATCTTGTGAATCGCGCCGGATGCCGCCCCGTTGTCCCGCGTGAATACGGGCGGGATGATACACGAGTTCCACGCACATGTCTCGTCATAGTCGCCCCAAATGTCGCGGCAAATCGTCCGGCCTCACGCACTTAACCGCCTTCTGTGGCTTGACAATTTTCCGCCCTGTTAAGTATTCTACTCGTTCGCGTTTCAGACGCTATTTTCCGAGAGAGTTATCTATGTCAACATACTTTCCTAGCGGGCAGGGTCTCGCTGAAAAACGCAAATGGTACGTCGTTGATGCGGCGGGGCAGACCGTCGGGCGGCTCGCAACCGAAGTGGCGCGCGTCCTCTCCGGCAAGAACAACCCGCAGTGGACGCCCTTCATGGACATGGGCGACCACGTCATCGTGATCAACGCGCGTCTGGCCGTCTTCAAAGGCTCTAAGGCCGAACAGAAAGTTTATCGCCATCACACGCTCTATCCGGGCGGCCTGCGCGAGATCGGCGTCAAGGATCAATTCGCCAAGCACCCCGAGCGCGTCATCGAACTCGCCGTGCGCGGGATGCTTCCGAAGAACAAACTCGGCAAGGCGATGGGCAAGAAACTGAAAGTCTATGCGGGTGCTGATCACAGGCACACGGCGCAAAAACCCGAACCGCTCGCGCTCGACCCGCGCGCCGGGCAGCGGCAACAGTAATTTTCCACCTCTACAGATTTTTAAGGACGAAACATCGTGGCTGAAATTCAGTATTACGGAACGGGACGGCGCAAAACTTCGACGGCGCGCGTCTACCTGCGCCCCGGCACGGGCGAGATTGTGGTCAACAAAAAAGGTTTCGATCAGTATTTTCCGAATCAGGCTTTGCGCATGGTGATTCGCCAGCCCTTGCAGTTGACCGAGACCGGGTCGAAGTTCGACATCCTCGTCAACGTTGACGGCGGCGGCCCCGCCGGACAGGCCGGAGCGATTCGCCACGGCATCACGCGCGCCCTGATGGTGTTCAACTCAGACCTGCGCCCCGCCTTGAAAAGTGCCGGACTCGTTACACGCGACCCGCGCATCAAGGAACGCAAAAAGTACGGGCAGAAGGGCGCACGCAAGCGATTCCAGTTCTCCAAACGATAAGAATTCAGTGACGAGTGACGAGTGACAAGTGACGAGAGGGAATCTTGTTTTAACTTGTCACTCGTCACTCGTCACTTGTCACTGTTTTATTGTCACTAGCGCAATTCCATTGTCGTCGTCCGGGTTGGTTGCTCTCCCTCGTGGGGGTGCTGGAACGGGCACGGCGAGTACATTAAACCAATCACCTAAGGAGGCTCACTTTTGGCAGTCACGGTTACGATGAAAGAACTCTTGGAGGCGGGCGTACATTTCGGCCACCAAGTCAGGCGTTGGAATCCGAAGATGAAAGAGTACATTTTCGGCGAGCGCAACGGCATTAACATTATTGACCTGCAAAAGACACAGAAGATGTTTCGCGAGGCCATCGGCTTTGTGACGAACATGGCTTCGGAAGATCGCGGGCGCACCATCCTCTTCGTCGGCACGAAACGACAGGCGCAGGACGCCATCCGCGAAGAAGCCTCGCGCGCCAACCAGTATTACATCAATCAACGCTGGCTCGGCGGTCTGTTGACCAACTTCCAGACCGTCCAGAAGTCCATCAAGCGTCTGCGCGAACTCGAACTGATGCAGACCGACGGGCGTTACGAGATGCTCACCAAGAAGGAGCGCATCAAGCTCGACCGCGAGCGCGAGACGCTGGAAAAGAATCTTTCCGGCATCAAGAACATGACGCGACTGCCCGACGCGCTCTTTATCATTGACGTGCGCAAGGAAGAGATCGCGGTCGCGGAAGCGAACCGCCTCGGCATCCCTGTCATCGCCGTCGTTGATACGAACTGCTCGCCCGAAGGCATTGATTACGTCATCCCCGGCAACGACGACGCGCTTCGCGCCGTGCGCCTCTTCGCCTCGCGCATCGCCGATGCGGTGGTCGAGGGACAGGAGATGCGTTCCAAGGCTGCGGACGAAGACGGCACGGCGGCAGCCACACAGGACATGGGCGCGGAAGGCTCGACGGCAACGACAGACACGGGCACGAGAAATTCGCGCAGCGCGAGCGGCGACGGCACTTCGTCCGTCACGACGGCGCGCGACCCCGGACGCGAAGCGCAGAACTTCACGGACATGGGAGCGAGCGCGCCTTCGACGGCGACTCAAGTGTCCGTTCCGGGCAACATGGGTTTCGGCAAGACGGGTCAACAGCCTGACAGCATCGGCGACCACGCGGTTGAAGGAACGGGCGCGCCCGTGCGCGGCGCGAGCGGCGGCGATGTCGTGGGAGACGAGAGCGAAGTGCGCGGCCAGTCGTCTGCCGAACAGGAGAAGGGCGCGGAGTCGGTCGGCGTCGCGAAGTAATTTTCCCCACAGGTTAAGATTCGATTTTTCGGCGAGCGCAGCCTCCAACAGCGGACAACCGCCGGGCTGCGCTTTATTTTAGTAGAGCCGTCAGCAATCAGCTAAAACCTTTTGCTGACGGCTGATAGCTGACAGCTTTTTGAGGAGAGCAATCATGGCAGAGATCACAGCGGCGGGCGTTAAATCGCTGCGCGAGAAGACGGGCGCGGGGATGATGGAATGCAAGAACGCGCTGACGGAAGCGAGCGGAAACGAAGAACAGGCGATTGAGTTGCTGCGCAAGCGCGGCCTCGCTTCGGCGAAGAAGAAAGAGGGGCGCGTCGCGGCAGAGGGCGCGGTCGGCTCTTACATACACATGGGCGGCAAGGTCGGCGTGCTCGTCGAGGTCAACTGCGAGACGGACTTCGTGGCGCGCACTGAAGAATTTCAATCGCTCATCAAAGACATCGCGATGCACGTCGCGGCGGCTGAACCGCGATACGTTTCGCGCGAGGAAGTACCGGCGGACGCAATTGAGAAGGAACGCGAGATCGCACGCGCGCAGGCCAAGAACGACCCGAAGAACGCGGGCAAGCCCGACATGGTGATTGACAAGATCGTCGAAGGCCGCTTGAACAAGTTCTACGAGGAAGCGGTCTTGCTCGACCAGCCTTTCGTCAAAGACCCTGCGAAGACCGTCGGCGATTTGTTGACCGAGAAGGTATCGAAGACGGGCGAACGCATTACCGTGCGTCGTTTCACGCGTTATAAAATGGGCGAAGGCTTGGCGAAGCGCGACGACGATTTCGGCAACGAAGTGGCCGCGCTCGTAGGAAACTAATGAATTGCGGATTGCGGATTAGAAGACAAGAAGGTTCTGGTTAATCGTCTCTGCTTTCTTTAGTCCGCATTCCGCAATCCGCAATTGAAGAGATGAGCACAATCGAGACACTGACGGCCGAACAGCCTGCCGCGCCCGCGTTTAGCCGGATAATGTTGAAAATTTCCGGCGAGGCTTTGATGGGCGCGCGGGAGTACGGCGTGGACGTTGACGTGGCGCGCGGCGTGGCCGAAGAGGTCAAGGCCGTGCACGACAAAGGCGTCGAGGTGGCGATTGTCGTCGGCGGCGGCAACATCTTTCGCGGCGTCTCAAAGAGCGCGGGCAACATGGATCGCTCGAACGCCGATTACATCGGCATGCTCGCAACCGTGATGAACGCCTGCGTGCTGCAAGATGCATTGGAGAAGGCGGGCGTCCACACGCGGATACTTTCCGCGCTCAACATCCCGGAAGTCGCCGAACCGTTCATCCGTCGGCGCGCCATACGTCATCTGGAAAAGCGTCGCGTCGTGATCTTCGCGGGCGGCACGGGCAATCCTTACTTCACCACCGACTCGGCGGCGGCCTTGCGCGCTTTGGAGGTCAAGGCAGAAGTGATCCTAAAGGCCACGAAGGTTGAAGGCATCTACAACGCCGACCCGATGAAAGACCCGACGGCCACGCGCTACGACTGCATCACCTATCAGGAAGTTTTAGAACAGCGTTTGCAGGTGATGGACGCCTCGGCCATCTCGCTGTGCATGGACAACGGGCTGCCCATCGTGGTCTTCAACATGCGCAACTCCGGCAACATCATGCGCGTCGTGATGGGCGAAGCGGGAGTCGGCACGAAAGTTTGCATGGAGCGCGAGATAAAAAAGCCGGAAGCCGAACGCAGCCGTGAAGACGAAGAATTCATGCAAAACCTGAAAGACGTTTAAGCGTCGTGTCAGGTGAGAACCCTTTCTATCTTGTACGTTCGGAGAAAAACTGATGAGCGAGAAAGATGTGATCAAAGAGACGCGCCCGAGGATGGAAGCGTCGGTTGACGATTTACGCCGCAGGTTGTCGAGCGTGCGGACAGGGCGCGCGGTGGTGACGCTGCTCGATCCGGTCGTCGTGGATTATTACGGCACGCCGACGCCGCTCAACCAGATGGCCTCGATCAGTGTGCCCGACCCGCAGATGCTCGCCGTGCAGCCGTGGGATCAGTCGCAGGTCGGCGCGATTGAAAAGGCCATTCGCGCGGCAGACCTCGGCTTGAATCCGTCGAACGACGGCAAGATGGTGCGCGTGCCGATTCCGGCCTTGACGGAAGAACGGCGCAAGCAATTGGCGAAGCAGGTGCACGAACTCGCGGAGGAGCATCGCACGGCGATCCGCAACATACGGCGCGACGCCAACGAGCGTCTGAAGAAGATGCTCAAAGACAAAACGATCTCCGAAGACAACGAGCGCGACGGGCTGGAAGAGGTGCAGAAACTAACGAACAGCTACATCGGCAAAGTTGACGAACTGGCGAAGACCAAAGAGCAGGAAATCTTAAGCGTCTGAGACGCTAAAACAGGAAAAAGGGTAAGGGGGAAAGGATAAAGCGTGTGGCTTATCCTTTCCCCCTTACCCTTTTCCTTTTGCCCTAATGATTTATTGTTCGGGAATCTTGAAGGCGTCGGCGGGCAGGTCTTGGTTGAGTTTCACTTCTCTGACTTTGAACTCGGCGATGAAGTCGCCCTGCGGCGCGGCGAGTTTTTGCGCGAAGCTCACGGGCACGAGCACGCCTTCAACTTCGCGGAAGTTTTTATACTCGAAGCTGTACGTCATGCCGTTGTAAGGAATCTCAAACATGACGACGCGCCCGCTGGCGGCTTCGACGTAGAAGTCTGTCGAGTTGCCTTCCGTGTCCGCGATACGAAAGGCGCGCATTTTCTTTTTGTCGGGAAGCGCGGTGATGGTGTAGCCCGTCTGGTCGAACTTGGCGAGCACGGGCAGGCCGAACTTCGTGAGCGGCGGGAGTCGCATGCCGCGCATTGAAGAGTAACTCTGTTCGCCGTCGAAGATGAGTTGGAAGCTGAAGAGGGGCGATTGAATGTCCTGCCGCAATTTTTCGCCTGCCAGAATCATGCCGAATTTGCCCGTCAGCGATTGCGTGGAACTCGGCGCGTAGAGGTCAACCGAGCCGAGCAGCATCATGTTCTTCAAGTTGCGAAACTTCTCGCCGCCCTGCGCGTTGAAGGCCGCACGCGCGAGTTCCAGAGGCGACATGGCCGCCGTGATTAGGGAAGTTTTGCCTTGAGCCGGAGCGGCGGCGTTCGTCGTCGTCGCCGTTGTCGTGGCAGCTGGCTTATCTTTGCCGGACGGTTTTTCCTGCGCGCTCGCCGGAGCGACTGAGAGACAGAGTGCGAGGGCAGCGGCGGCGGGGGATGTGAATTTCATGTTGACACCTCAGAGTCGGGCGGAGCGTTTGAGAGTTGATCAAGGTAAACGATACGGAAAGTTAAGGCGGACGAAAACAGTAATATCACGCTGGAGTGCGAAGGCGCAAAGAAGACTTACTTATCTTTCTTTGCGCCTTCGCGCCTTTGCGTGAGTTTTTACGTCCTGGCCGACG
>DASYMM010000311.1:0-11912 GCA_036009085.1 Pyrinomonadaceae bacterium
GGTATCCCGTTCCTCATCAAGACGGGCATCCGCCGCGACACCATCCCGCTGCTTGAACAGTTTGCGCTTTTGGCCGCACGCCTCGGCGCGCAGGCCATACACTTTTCCCACTTGCTCCCGACCTCCGCCGGAGCGGAAGACGCGTCGGGCTTGAGCATCGAAGAGCGCGCCCACGCCGAGCAGGAGATCGGCGTACTTGCCAACATCTTCAAGATGAAGATCGGCGTCGCCACCGGCTACTTCAATTTGAACCCCGAGCCGCCCTGCCAGGCGCTCGAAGGCACAAACTGCAACATAGACTATCGTGGCAGGCTGACTCTCTGCTGCAACCTCTCAGGCTATCGCGGCGCATCGGCGGAACCGGATGTCGTCGCCGATTTAAACCGTGAGGACTTCGCAGAAGGTTTTATGCGCCTGCGCCGGGTGGCCGCCGATCAACTCGAACGACGCCGCCTTGCGCTTGAAGAGATCGCGCGGAAATCAACTGAGCCTGATCTCTACACGGCTTCTCCCTGTCTCTATTGCCTGCAAAGTTTCGGAAAAATTCCCTGGCACAAGCCCGCCGCCGCGAGGCCACGTTCGCTGCCCGTGCTCTCTTCGGGTGCGCCCGTCGCGCCGTCAGTCTATTTAAAACAGGAATCCATTTAATGTCGCAAAGTATTCCCGCCCCGCACGACCATATTGTGTTCACAGAGTTTGACGATCACGAAGCAGTCCTCGTCGATCTCAACTCGAAACGTTATTACACGCTGAACGAGACGGCGATGATCATCTGGCGCGGACTCGAACGCAAACGCACACGCGAAGAGATCATCCGCGACATCACGGACGCTTACGACGTGACGCCCGAACACGCCGCCGCCTCGCTCGACAAACTCGTTGCGTCGCTACAGGCGCGCAAGTTGATTCCTTCGGGCGGCCAGTGAAGTTAAGTTTTCGTCACAGGTGCGCTCTGCTGATTGATGCCTTTTGTCTGAGTGTGATACTTTCACACCTCGAAATCTGCCACGCCCGTTAAAATCGCGCCTCGGTTTTGTCAGGATATTCGCTTTATCTCGTCTCGTTTAAGAAAGGATTCACCCACCGTGTTTACAAAGCCTTTTAGCGGACGGCGCTCTCCGTCTGCGCGCCGCCAGCTTGCCGCTCTCATGCTTGTCTTTCTACTCGGGCTGATACTCCCCGGTAGCGCTCTATTCAAACACTCTTTATTGTCCGTTGTGCTCGCCAACAGCACGCCCCAGGCACTTCCATTCGTGCAGGACTGGAGCAACACCGCGCAGATTACGGCCAACGATAACTGGACAGGCGTGCCCGGCATTGAGGGTTACTTTCTGAACAGCACCAACAGCAGTACCGGCATTGACCCGCAAACCGTCCTGACGGACACCTTCAACAATGCCACGACTACTGTTGATCTCGACGTGATCGCGAATCAGACTAATCCAGACACGAACAACACCGGCGGCGTGGCGGAGTTTCACACCACGCAACAGGCCGCGCCCGCCAACGCTAATCCGACCATCGCGCTCAACGGTTCCGGCACGGCTGACGCCCCGTTCATTCTTCTCTACCTGAACACGACGGGGCAGTCCGGCATCAACGTTGCCTATAACCTGCGCGATATAGACTGCACCGTTGACAACTCGACGCAGCCGGTAGCTCTACAGTTCCGCGTCGGCAATTCGGGCAGCTACACGAACGTCCCGGCAGGCTTCGTCTCCGACGCGACGGCTCAAACCAATAACACGGCGACGGACGTAGCCAACTGCACGCTGGTGACAGCCGTGAGCGCCGCCCTGCCCGCCGCCGCCAATAATCAACCGCTCGTTCAGGTTCGCATTCTGACGACAAATGCTGCCGGCAACGACGAGTGGGTGGGCATTGACAACATCAACGTCACCACCAGCGGCCCCGCTCCAGACATCGCGCCGACCGTCGCCAGCACCACCCCTGCGGACAACGCGCTCAACATCTCCGCGGCCTCCAACATCAGCGTCACCTTCAGCGAACCCGTTACCGCGACGGCCAGTTCGTTCACGATTAGCTGCAACCAGAGCGGCGCGCACGCTTTCGCCTTGAGCGGCGGCCCGACCACCTACACGCTCGACCCGACGACCGACTTCACGCCGGGCGAAGTCTGCACCGTGACGGTTATCGCCGCGCAGGTCACGGATCAGGACGGCACGCCTAATCAGATGGCGCAGGATTACGTCTTCGACTTTACTGTGGTCAATAGCGGGCCCGTGAAGATCAACCAGATTCAAGGAAACAACACCGCGTCGCCTCTCGCCGGTCAAGTGGTGACCACTTCGGGCATCGTCACCTTGCTCAGGACGAGTACCAACAACGGCGGCGCGGCCAGCGGCTTCTTCCTGCAAGAGCCGACCGCCACCAACGACGCCGACCCGAACACCTCTGAAGGTATCTTCGTGTTCACCACTTCCGTCCCGGCGGTCGGAGTCGGCGACAACGTGACCGTGACGGGTACGGTCTCAGAGTTCAACGGGTTGACGGAAATCACCCCCTCGTCCGCCCCCACAGTCAACTCCACCGGCAACGGGCTGCCCGATGCCGTAGTGCTGACGACGACCATCCTCGACCCGGCTGCACCGCCCACGCAGCCGCAACTCGAAAAGTATGAAGGCATGCGTCTGAGTGCGGCTTCGCTCAAGACGGTCGCGCCGAACGACAGCTTCTTCGACGTGGACACCGTGCTTGGCACAGTGCCGCGCCCGCTTCGTGAGCCGGGCATTGAAATCTCGCAACCCGTCCCGCCCGACCCGACGACGGGCACGCCTGATTGCTGCATCCCGCGTTGGGATGAGAACCCCGAACGCCTGTCAGTGGATACGAACGGGCGCGCGGGCGCGGCAGTCAATCCTTACACGTCGAACGTGACGTTTACGAACATCGCGGGGCCGCTTGATTTCGCCTTTGACCGTTATCGTCTGATCCCCGAAACGACCTTAAACGCTTCGGCCAACATGAACGCGGTGCCGGTGCCGACGCCCACGTCGAACGAATTCACCGTCGGCGGTTTCAACGTCGAGAACTTCGCCAACGGCGCGACGCAACGCCAGAAGGCCGCGCTCGCCATCCGCGACGTGATGAAACTGCCGGACATCATCGGCATGGTCGAAATTTTTGAACTCTCCGGCCTGCAAGCCCTCGCCGCCGAGGTCAACGCAATCTCTCCGGGCGCGAATTACCAAGCCCGCCTCGTCGAAGCCGACAACACAAGCGGAGACGCCGATCAGGACGTGGGCTTTCTCGTCAACACCGCGCGCGTGAACATTGACAGCGTGACGCAGATTGAACTCGCCGGATGCAACGGCACGGCGGCAACTTGCAACACCTTCATTGACCCGAACACCGGCCAGCCCGCTTATCTCAACGACCGTCCGCCGCTAGTCCTGCGCGCGCACGTCCAGCCTGCGGGCGCGAACTTGCCCGTTATCGTCGTCGTCAATCACCTGCGCTCGTTCATAGACATCGAAACGATCACAGGTGAGGGGCCGCGCGTCCGCGCCAAGCGCAAAGCACAGGCCGAATTTCTCGCCGACCTGCTACAGGATTTGCAGACCGACAACCCCGGAACGAGCGTGATCTCCGTCGGCGACTACAACGCTTATCAATTCAGCGACGGCTACACCGACCCGCTCTCCGTCATCAAGGGCATCCCGACGCCCGACGATCAGATCGTCGTGGATCAGAGTCCCGATCTCGTCAACCCGAACTACACAAACTTGATTGACGAATTGCCCGCCGACCAGCGTTACAGTTTCATCTTCGAGGGCACGCCGCAGGCGCTCGATCACGTGATCGTCAACACGGCGGCCTACGCGCGCAAAACGCGCATCGCCATCGCGCGCAACAACGCCGACTTCCCGGAGGCTCCGGCGGCGACCTACCTCTCGAACGCCACGCGCCCCGAACGCAACTCCGACCACGACATGCCCGTCGCCTACTTCGCCCTCGCCGGGGCTGTGACGCAGCCGGGCACGGTTCTGATCAGCGAGTTTCGTTTCAACGGCCCGAACGGCACGGGCGATGAGTTCATAGAGCTTTACAACAACTCCGATTCACCCGTGAGCCTGAACGGTTGGACAATCGCTGCGCCCGCAGGCACGGGCGGCGGCGGCGTGGTGAGCGGCATCACCGGACAAATTCTCGCGCGCAGCCATTTTCTGGTTGCGCCGAGCGACTACAGCGTCGCGGGTTATCCGTCTAACGGCATAGTGACCGCTGTGCCGGATCAGGCTTATACCGGCGGGGCGTTCCTCGATGACGGCGGCGCGCAACTCAGAGACCTCAACGGCGCGGCGATTGATTCCGTCGGGTTCAGTTCGGCCAACGGCACGGGCTTCCGTGAGGGCGCGGGCTTGTCTCCGTCAACCGGGGTGACGCCGACAGCCAGCGATCAGTACAGCTTCGTTCGCAAGATGACGAGCGGCTTCCCGCAGGATACCAACGACAACGCCGCAGACTTCGTGCTCGTTTCGACGAGCGGGACGGTCGGGGCGACTATTGCCATACTCGGCGCGCCGGGACCGGAGAACAGTGCAGCCCCCATCCAGCGCAACGGCGCGATTAAGGCGTCGAACGTTGACACCTGTGCGGGCGCGGGCACTTGCCAGAATCGCGTGCGCGTCGGCACGCAAGTGACGAACGGAGCTTTCGGCACGTTGAAGATTCGCCGGAAGTTCACCAACACGACCACCGAAAACGTGACGCGCCTGCGCTTCCGCGTGGTTGACATCACGACGCTGAATAGTCCCGGCTATGCGCCCGGCAATTCACAGGCCGACCTGCGCGTCGTTCCTTCGGACGCTTCCAACTTCACCGTCACACTCAGTACGGGAGAAAGCGCGCCGGTCGCGGGCACGCAGGTCGAGACGCCGCCCGCTCAAACGCTCGGCGGCGGGTTGAATTCGAGCATCGTGCTGATCACGCCGGTGGGGATCGCACCGGGAGCATCGGTCAACGTCGAGTTCAATCTCGGCGTGCAGCAGAGCGGCTCCTTCCGTTTCTTCGTCAACGTCGAAGCGCTCACGGGTGGCCCGGTTGCTGCTTTCGAGGACGGGACGAAAACGCCGCCCGGTAAGAAGAACGCTAAACAGCAGTAACGCGCAAGTGCGTTAAGAATTATTAACCCTGCTTCACCAAAACGCGGCTTTGAATAAAGCCCTGACGAGAGCCAGCCCCGAGTCGGCGACAACGACCGAGGGCTGGCTCTTTTGCATGAACGAGAGACAGTTGCGAAGTCGCCTGTCACTTTCTGCTTGTCCGTGTGTTGGCAAAGCCGTGGGAATCTGTCCATAATAGTTTGCCGAAGGAGTCTGCCGTGTGAAGATCGCATCAATCGAACTGCGCGAGATACGTCTGCCGCTGATACATTTTTTCGAGACCAGTTTTGGCCGCACCACCGAGCGAAGAATCCTCCTCGTGCGCCTGCTCGACTCGGAAGGCGCGGAAGGGTGGGGCGAATGCACTGCGGGCGAGGGGCCTTTCTACAGCGAAGAGTGGGTGGAGAGCGCGTGGAGCGTGATCAAAGTTTATCTCGCGCCGATGTTGCTCGGGCGCGAGATGGAACGCGCGTCGGATGCGTCCGCGCTGATGCGCGCGGTGCGTGGAAACCGCATGGCTAAGGCCGCGCTTGAAACCGCCGCGTGGGACATAGAAGCGCGGCGCGCGAACGTGCCGCTCTGGAAAATGTTGGGCGGCGTGCACACGGAGATCGCGTGCGGCGTCTCCATCGGCATACAGGACACGCCCGAAGCCCTGCTTGAGAAGATCGAGCGCGAAGTCGGCGCGGGTTATCAACGCATCAAGATCAAGATCAAGCCCGGTTGGGATGTCTCGATTGTCGAACGCGTGCGCGCGCGCTTCCCCGATATTCAACTGATGGTTGACGCCAACTCGGCTTACACGCTCGCAGACGTTCCGTTATTTCAAGCGTTGGACAAATATAACTTGATGATGGCGGAGCAGCCGCTCGCCTACGACGACACCGTTGATCACGCGCGCCTGCAAGAGCAGATCAGGACGCCCGTGTGTCTGGACGAATCAATTCGTTCGAGCGAGGATGCGCGCAAGGCGATAGAGATGGGCGCGTGTCGCATCGTCAACGTGAAACTGGGGCGGGTCGGCGGGCACGGCGAGGCGCAAAAAGTCGAGCGCGTCTGTCGCGAGCGAGACATTCCCGTCTGGTGCGGCGGCATGTTGGAATCGGGCATCGGACGCGCGCACAACATCGCGATGGCGACGCTCGCAGGGTTCACCCTACCCGGCGATGTCTCCGCGAGCGCGCGCTACTGGGAAGAAGAGATCATCGAGCCGCCCGTCACCGTCTCCGCGCGCGGCACGATCACCGCACCGCTTGCGCCGGGCATCGGTTTTGAGATTAAAAGAAACAGAATCGAGGCTCTGACGGTGAGGCGTGAGAGCTACACGACCTCTTAATTTCGGGTTTGAGCAGGGAAGTTTAATAATAGGAATCAACATGCCTATCGAATTAGACGAGAGTGTCGCCGCCGCGCTGCACGAATATTTCGCGCGGCGCGATAGCGAGATGTTGTCGTTCATGCGCGCGCTGGTCGAGGCAGAGTCGCCGTCCGGCGACGTGGAAGGCAATGCGGCGGTCGTCTCTCTGCTCTCGGAAGCGGCGCGGCAAATTGATCCCGAAACGGAAATCACGTTTGAAGCGGATTCCGACTACGGCAAGCACCTGCTCATACGCGCCACAGGCTCGCACGACCGGAATGCACCGACGACGCTCATCCTCGGCCACACGGATACCGTCCACCCGCGCGGTTCGACGCAAGTGCGACCGTGGCGCGAAGAAGACGGGCGCATCTTCGCCCCCGGCATCTTCGACATGAAGGCCAACTGCGCTCTCGCCGTTGAAGCTCTGCGCGCGTGCGCTGCGCTCAAGTTGCAACCGACTCATCCGGTCAGCATTCTCCTGACGTGTGACGAAGAAGTTGGGAGCGCGAGCGGTCGTGCGCTCGTGGAAGCGGAGGCGCGACGCGCGGCGCAAGTGCTCGTGTTTGAACCCTCCGCGCCGGGCGGGAAGGCAAAGACGGCGCGCAAGGGGACGAGCATGTACACGTTGCATGCCACAGGCATCGCCGCGCACGCAGGGCTTGACCCGGAGAACGGGGCGAGCGCGATTTTGGAGATCGCGCGACAGATAGAGCGACTGGATAAATTTAACGATGCGGCGCGCGGCGTGACTGTCAACGCCGGAGTCGTGTCGGGCGGGACGCGTTCCAACGTCGTCGCCGCCGAAGCGCAGACGGAAGTTGACGTGCGTTTCAGCACGATGGCCGATGCCTTGCGTCTGGACGAAACGATCTCGAATTTGCGCCCCTTCGACGAGCGCGTCAAACTCTCCGTGGAGGGCGGCATCAATCGCCCGCCGCTCGAAAGGAGCGAGCGGGTGGTCGCGCTCTACGAACACGCGCGGCGCATCGCTGCGGTCTTGGGCTTTGAATTGGGCGAGGCGAGCGTCGGCGGCGCGTCCGATGGAAACTTCGCGGCGGCGGTCGGCGCAACTGTCCTCGACGGACTCGGCATCGCGGGCGACGGCGCGCATGCCGCGCACGAGCACATCATCAGGAGCGACATCGCGCGTCGCGGCGCGTTTCTGACGGGGCTGCTCGTCACACTTTAGATATGCGAATCGTCGAAGCCGTCTCGCCGCAGGAAGTGGCCGAGGCTCGCGAGTTGATTCTGGAACTCGCGGCGTGGGTCGGGATCAACTTCAACTTTCAGAATTTTGAAGAGGAGGTTGCAGGGTTGCCCGGCAAGTATGCGCCGCCTGCGGCGGGCTGTCTGCTGCTGGCGAAAGAAGATTCGGAGGCGGCGGGCTGCGTCGCTCTGCGAAAACTCGGCGAGGGCGTGTGCGAGATGAAGCGGCTTTACGTGAGGCCGCAGTTTCGCGGTCGAAGCGTGGGACGCATGCTGGCCGAAGCGATCATCGAACGCGCACGCGAACTCGGCTACGAGCGCATGCGGCTCGACACGCTCCCGTTGATGCGCTCGGCCGTTGCGCTCTACGCCTCGCTCGGCTTCGAGATAATCGAGCCTTACTATTACAACCCGATTGAAGGCGTGCTTTTCATGGAGTTGAACTTGCACGCATAGCCGTCGAGACATTAAGAGGAACAAGATTCATGTCCGCACTTCGCCGCATCACAGTCTTTTTTCTGCTCGCGTTCCTGTTGGCGGGCGCGCCGTTATCCGGCCTGCGTCCTGCCGCTTTACGTCCAAATGTCGCGCTCGCCGCTTCGCGCGACCCCGTGCGCGCACGGCACGGGATGGTGGCTTCGACGAACAAGCTGGCCTCCGAAGTCGGCGTGGATATTTTGAAGCGCGGCGGGAACGCCGTGGACGCGGCCATCGCGGTGGCCTTCGCGCTCGCCGTCACGTACCCTGCGGCGGGCAACCTCGGCGGCGGCGGCTTTATGATGATTCGCCTGCGCGACGGGCGGACGACCGCGATTGACTACCGCGAGATGGCTCCCGCCGTGGCGACGCGCAACGTCTATCTCGACGCGCAGGGCAATTTGATCGAAGGCGAAGGCTCTTCCACGGTCGGGTATCGCGCGGCGGGCGTTCCGGGCACGGTCGCGGGGATGGAGTTGGCTCTGCGGAAATACGGTTCGGGGCGTCTCACGTGGGCGCAGTTGGCGGAGCCTGCGCGGCGGCTCGCGGCGGGCGGTTTTACCGTCAGTCATAACCTTGCGCGCAGCCTGCACGGCAACGAACTCCTCGCGGGCTACGCAGACAGCAAACGCATCTTCCAGCACAACGGTCGCTACTTGAAAGAAGGCGACACGCTGCGCCAGCCGGAACTCGCGGCGACGTTCGCGCGTTTGCAGCGTGGCGGCGCGCGCGAGTTTTACGAAGGCGAGACGGCGCGCTTGATCGCGGCGGACATGAAGCGCCACAAAGGTTTGATGACGCTCGAAGATTTGCGCGGCTACGAGGCGAAGGAGCGCGTGCCTCTGCGCACTACCTATCGCGGCTATGAAGTGATCTCGATGCCACCGCCTTCGTCCGGCGGCGCGGTGCTCATCGAGATGCTCAACATCCTCGAAGGCTACGATCTGCGGAGCATGAACTGGGCTTCGTCGGAAAAATATCATCTCGTGACGGAGGCCATGCGCCGCGCGTTCGCGGATCGCGCCGAGTACATGGGCGACGCCGATTTCGTCAAAGTCCCCATCGCAGGTTTGATTGATAAGAAGTACGCGGCGCGGCAGCGCGCGAGCATCAACCTCGAACGCGCCTCGACAAGCGTGGAGATACGCGCGGGTCAACCCACTGGTTACGAGTCGGAGGAGACGACGCATTTCACTGTGGTTGACGCGCAGGGCAACGCCGTGTCGAACACTTACACTTTGAATCTCGGTTTTGGTTCGGGCGTCACGGCCAAAGGCACGGGCGTCCTGTTGAATAACGAGATGGACGACTTCGCCGCGAAGCCCGGCACGCCGAACGCCTTCGGGTTGATTCAGGGAGAGCGCAACGCGGTCGCGCCGCGCAAGCGTCCGCTCTCGGCCATGACGCCGACCTTCGTGCTACGCAAAAACGGCACGCTCTGGTTCACCATCGGCACGCCCGGCGGCCCACGATCATCAACACGGTGCTGCAAGCGATCATCAACATCGTGGATCACGACATGGACATCCAGCAGGCGATTGATAGCCCGCGCATCCATCATCAATGGCTGCCCGACGAGATCGTCCACGAGCCTTACGGACTCTCCGCCGACACGCAACGCGCGCTCGCGGCACGCGGGCATAAACTCGTCTCGAAGCCGCGCTACATGGGCGACGCGCACGGCATCATGATCGAGGAGAAGACCGGCATGCGCCTCGGCGCGAGCGACGCGAGAAACGAAGGCGCGGCGGTCGGGTATTGAAAGAACAGTGACGAGTTGCGGGTGACGAGTGACGAGCCGGAAACTAATTCCGGCGCGGATCGTAAGCTCAGTGTTTCCTCTTTGCGCCTTTGCGTCTTTGCGTGGGATTTATCTTTGCCAAAGAATTAACTCGCGCAAAGGCGCAAAGGGAAGACCGCGAAGAAGTTTTGAAATAATCGCCTGGTTGAATGAGGTTTGCACGAATGTTTATAAAGCGAGTGAGTTTTAGTTGGTTGATGCTGCTGCTTCTGTTGTCTCTGGCGGGCGGGAGTTTGACGCCGGTTAAGTCGCAGAACAGCATGACGGGCGCGGCGGCGGCGACGGCGATCCGTGTCACGCCGCCTGCTCCGGTCTTTGATGATCAAGCACGCTTGGCGGAACTCGCCGCGCGCCGCGCGCGTGTGGCGCAGGAGATCGGGAAGCAGGCGTTGCTCGTGTTGTTTAGCGGCGAGCCGCGCGTCTATACGAACGACGTTGATTATGAATTCCGGCAGGAGAACAACCTCTACTACCTGACCGGACTCCGGCAGCAACGCGCGACGCTCGTGCTCATCCCCGGCCACGCGACGACGCGTGAGATTCTGTTTATCCCGCGCCGCAATCCTGCGGCGGAGACATGGACCGGCCACATGTACAGCCCGGAAGAAGCGCGCGCCATCTCCGGCATCACAGAGATTTGGGAAGCCTCGGAGTTTGAGCCGTTCATGCGTGCCTTGCGCTTTCGCAGAGGCTACAGGCCGAAAGATGAGGCGGTGTTGTTGACAAGTTTACCTGCACCAACGCCGACTCCGACACCCGCGACCGCACCGGCACCGTCGCCCATGATGGGCATGCCGCAAAGTGTTGCCGGTTTTGAAACTTTGTTCAGCGCGATGGCGCAGAAGAACGGCTCGCTCTATTTGTTGATTCCGGGCGGCGAGGGCGACAACCGCGAGTTCCGGCAGGAGCAGGCGTTCGCCGCGCGCTGGGCGCAATCATCGAGCGGCCTGAGCGTGCGTGATGCTTGGCCGATCCTGACGGAGATGCGCCTGCGCAAGTCTGCCTCGGAGTTGCAACTGCTGCAACATGCCATAGACATCACTGTCGAAGCATTAGGGCGCGCGATGGCCGTCGCCGGACGCTCGCGTTGGGAGTATGAAGTCGAAGCCGAAGTTGATTACACGTTCAAACGGCGGCACGCTGACAATTGGGGCTACCCGTCCATCGTCGGCTGCGGCCCGAACGCGACGACCTTGCACTACGAAGAATCGGAAGGGGCTGTCGGCGCAAACGAACTCTTGTTGATGGACGTGGGCGCGGAGTACGGGCACTACACGGCGGACGTGACGCGGACGTTTCCCGTGGGCGGCAAGTTTACGTCGGCGCAGGCAGACATCTACAACGCCGTGCTGGCGGCGCAGGAGGCTTCGATGCTGGCCGCGCGTCCGGGTAACACCTTCACCGACGTGCAGAAGGCTTCCACTGAAGTGATCAAGGATGCGCTGCTGAAAATGGGTCTGATCACCGACCGCAACTCGTTTCAATACGCGCGCTGGTTCATGCACGGCACGTCGCACTGGCTGGGCATGAACGTCCACGATGTGGGCGCGCTCAACACGAAGTTTGAACCGGGCATGGTGTTCACCATCGAACCCGGCATCTACATCCGCCCCGACGCGCTCGACAATCTACCGAAGACGGAAGAGAACCGGAAATTCATCGAAGCCGTGCGCCCCGCGTTTGAGAAGTACAAGAGCATCGGCGTGCGCATCGAAGACGACGTGGTGATCACAGCGGACGGCCACCGCAACATGTCCGCCGCGCTCCCGCGCACGCTCGCCGACGTGGAAAACTTCATGTCGCGCGCCGTGCGCGAGTTGCGCGCAAGCAAAGACTAAAACACTCACCGCAGAGACGCAGAGCCAAGCCGCAGAGTTAACGCAGAGACATTCAATCCTCTGCGTTAACTCTGCGGCTTGGCTCTGCGTCTCTGCGGTAAAGG
>DASYMM010000312.1:0-8790 GCA_036009085.1 Pyrinomonadaceae bacterium
CGAGACCGCCGTCAACTTGAATCACTTGTCCGGTGATGTAGCGCGCGGCAGGTGAGACGAGGAAGCACGCGATCTCCGCGACTTCCTGCGGCTCGGCGAAACGCCCCAGAGGAATCTGTTCGAGCAACTTTGTCCTGTAGCCTTCGTCGAGCGCGCCCGACATGTCCGTCGCCACGAGACCGAGCGCGAGCGCGTTGACCGTCACCTTACGGCTTGCTACCTCTTTCGCGAGCGCCTTCGTCAAGCCGATGAGTCCGGCTTTTGACGCGGAGTAGTTTGATTGTCCGGCCATCCCCACAAGGCCGCTGATCGAAGAGATGTTCAAGATTGACCCGCCATCTTCCTGCCTGAGCATTGTGCGTAAGGCCGCCCGCGCGAAGTTCCAGGGACCTTTTAAGTTCGTGTCCACGACGGCGTCCCAATCGTCTTCCTTCATACGCAAGATCAAATTGTCGCGCGTTATCCCGGCGTTGTTGATGAGGAAATCTATGCGCCCGAACGCTTCTTTGGTCGCCTTGACCATCTCTGCGACGGCTTCCGTCTGCGCCACATCGCACTGTGTCGCAATCGCGCGCACGCCGAGCGACTCGATCTCCGCACGCAACTCTTCCGCTGCCTCCGCGCTCTTCGCGTAGTTGAACGAAACGTGCGCCCCGCGCCGCGCCAATTCTAACGCGATGGCGCGACCGATGCCGCGCGTCGCTCCCGTCACAATCGCCGCTCGGCCGTCGAAAGCTTTTTGCTGTAAAGACTGGTCGCTCAAATTGTCATCCTCCGTTTGAGACAGGGAATTTTCTCGTCTCTCAAGTTCACAACGCGTTCACGCTTGCTTGTTCAAATCCAGCGAACGCAGATATTCCTTAAACTCCGGCGCGAGGTCTGGACGCTTCAAGGCAAATTCGACGGTGGCGATGAGAAAGCCGAGTTTGTCGCCCGCGTCGTGGCGCGCGCCTTCAAAGCGCACGGCGTAGAACGGTCGCCGCTTCAAGAGCGAACGCATCGCGTCTGTGATCTGTATCTCGCCGCCCGCACCGCGTTCTGTGCGCTCGATCTCTGCGAAGATGTCGGGCGTCAAAATGTAACGCCCGATGATCGCCAGATCGGAAGGGGCTTCGGCGAAGGGCGGTTTCTCCACCATGTCTTTGATCTTGTAGACGCCTGCGTCAACTTCCTCAGCGTCAATCGCGCCGAAGCGCGAGATGGCTTCGCCCGCCACCTGCATCGTGCCGAGGACGGGCGCGTCGTACTTTTCATAGACGCGTAGCATCTGTTTGAGCGCGGGCGTTTCGCAATCCATGATGTCGTCCGGCAGCAGGACGGCGAAGGGTTCGTCGCCGACAAAATCGCGCGCCTGCAAGATCGCGTGCCCGAGTCCGAGTGCCTCTTTTTGTCGTGTGTAGCTGATACGCGCGATGTCGGAGACGGAGCGCGCGAGGGCGAGCAGTTCGTGTTTGCCGCGCGCGCGAAGGGTTTGTTCGAGTTCAAAGGAGATGTCGAAGTGGTCTTCGATGGCGTTCTTGCCGCGCCCGGTGATGATGAGGATCGACTCGACGCCGGACGCGACGGCCTCTTCCACGCCGTACTGTATGAGCGGTTTATCCACAAGCGCGAGCATCTCTTTCGGCGACGCCTTCGTGGCGGGCAGAAAGCGCGTCCCTAAGCCTGCGGCGGGAAAGACAGCTTTACGAATCTTCTGTGGCATGTTCCTCGGACTCCCCTTGTCGAAACTTAAAATTTCTCTCTCTCCGCGAGTGGCGAACACGGCGACCGCGCGACGAGCCAACGCTTGACACGCTCGCGCGCTGTCGGCTAGCGTGACGCTTTTCGTTAATTGGCACTGGCGAAAAGAGACAATTTCATACCACACGTTAAAGGACAGCACAAATGCTCGATCTCAACTTCGTCCGCGACAACCTGGAACGCGTCCGCGCCGCGCTCGAAGCACGCCACGCGCCCATCACCGCGCTCGAAGACTTTGCGCGCATGGACGCCGAGCGTCGCCGCGTGATCGCACAGTCCGACGAACTCAACGCGCAGCGCAACACGGCGAGCCGCAACATCGGCATGTTGATGAAAGAAGGACGGCACGACGAGGCCGAAGCGCAGCGGCAAGAGGTCGGGCAACTGAAAGAGCGCATCGCCGAACTGGACGCGGCGCGCGACGAGGCCGAAGCAGGCATGAAGACGCTTCTCTCGACGCTCCCGAATCTCCCGCACGAATCCGTCCCCGTCGGCGCGGACGAATCGGCGAACGTGGAAGCGCGTCGTTGGGGTCAGCCGCCCGCGTTTGATTTTGAGCCGAAGGATCACGTTGACCTCGGCGCGTCGCTGCGGATACTCGACCTCGAACGGGCGACGAAGATCGCGGGCGCGCGTTTCTCGATTCTGCGCGGCGCAGGCGCGCAACTCGAACGCGCGCTCATCAACTTCATGCTCGATCTGCACACGCGCGAACACGGCTACGAAGAGACGCTCCCGCCCTTCATCGTCAATCGTGATGCGCTGTTCGGCACGGGTCAATTACCGAAGTTCGAGCAGGATTTGTTTAAGCTGACGGACGAACGCGAGCTTTATCTCACGCCGACGGCGGAAGTGCCCGTCACGAACATCTATCGCGAGGAGACGCTCGACGCGGCGCAGATGCCTTTAAAGTTTGTGGCCTACACGCCCTGCTTTCGTTCCGAGGCCGGGAGCTACGGGCGCGATACGCGCGGACTGATTCGCCAGCACCAATTCGAGAAAGTCGAACTCGTCAAACTCACTTTGCCGGAGCAGTCTTACGACGAGTTGGAGTCGCTGACGCGCGACGCCGAGACGGTCTTGCAGAAGTTGGGTCTGCATTACCGCGTCGTTACGCTCTCGACGGGCGACACGGGATTTTCGTCGGCGAAGACTTACGACATAGAGGTCTGGCTGCCTTCGCAAAACACCTTCCGCGAAATCTCCTCGTGCTCGAACTGCGAAGCGTTTCAGGCGCGCCGCGCGCAGATACGTTTCCGACGCGGGGGCAGCAGCAAGAAACTCGAATACGTCCACACCTTGAACGGCTCCGGCCTCGCCGTCGGGCGCACGTGGCTCGCGATTCTGGAGAACTATCAACAGGCCGACGGCTCGGTCTTGATCCCCGAAGCGTTGCGCCCGTACATGAACGGGATGGAGAAGATCGAGGCTGCCAAGTAGCCGGAAACTCAACGCGTAAAAGCATAGAGTCCGTGTGATGCTTACACGGACTCTATGCTTTTTACACTCACTGTTTATGGATCACTTAATTTGCAGATCGAACGGCAGCATCGCCATCGTCTCGCCGCGTTTCATGTTTTCGAGGATGGACATGTAGCGCAGGGCGCGTCGCATATCTTCGGGCAAGGCCGATTCAAGCGCGGCGCGTTGCTCTCTGGCTTTGACGCTCGCCGAATCGTCGCCGCTGCCGCCGAGCCACTGTTGCAGGAAGGGGCGCGGCGCGGGAAAGATGACGCGGCGCACGCCTTTGTCCGCAGGGAGATTCGCCAGTTGCTTTGCGACTTCGACGGCCTTGTCCATCCCGCCGAACTCGTCAACGAGGCCGCGCTCCTTCGCCTGCGTGCCCGTCCAGACGCGTCCCTGCGCGATGGAGTCAACGTACTCGACATCCTTACTTCGACCCTTCGCCACCTTCGGCAAAAAGTCGTCGTAGTAAAAACTCTTGAGCATACTTTCAAACTTGGCGCGCTCGTCCGCGTTGAACGGTTCTGTCTCACGAAACATTCCGGCCTGCTTGCCGCGCAGGACATACTCGTTGTTGACGCCGATCCAATCGTAGAAACCTTTGATCACCGGCTTGCCCGCATAGACGCCGATTGATCCGGTGATGGTGGAAGGCTCCGCGATGATCTTCGAGGCCGTGGCGGAGATGTAGTAGCCGCCGGAAGCCGCCACGTCGCTCATCGAGACGACGACGGGCTTCTGCGCTTTCGCCTTCTCCACCGCATGCCAGATCACGTCGGACGCGTAACTCGTCCCGCCCGGACTATCCACGCGCAGGATGATGGCTTTGATCGTTTTGTCATCGCGCGCGTCGTTCAAAGCTTTGACGACCGTGTCCGAGCCGGTTGACTGGCTGCTGACCGCGCTGCCGTCGTCGGACGAGCCGCCCCCGATGGGACCGGAGGCGAAGATGACGGCGATGCGCTCGCCCTGCGCGAGTCCCACGGATTCGGGAGTGACGCGGCGATAATCCGATTCCCCGACCTTGCGAAGTTTGTCCGCGTCTTTGTAGCCGAGCCGTTTTTTCAGTTCGTCTTCCACTTCGTCGCGATACTTCGCGTCGTCAATCAAGCCGGCGGCCTTCGCTTCCCACGCGCCGAGCGGGGCGTTGTCAATCAGCGCGCGCACGTCTTCGACAGACTTCTTGCGCGTCGAGGCAATCGTCGAGACGTAGCGCGCGAAGAACTCGTCAATGATCGAGGTGATCACTTCGCGGCTCGCCTCCGACATCTCCTTGCGCGTGTACTGTTCGGGCGCGGTCTTGTATTTTCCGATCTGGTAAAAGTCCGCCTTCACGCCGAGTTTGTCGAGCGAGCCGCCGAGCGACATCACATCTGCGGCGAGGCCGACGATGAACAGATCGCCGATGGGCGCGACGTAGATGCGGTCGCAGGCGGTGGCGAGGTAATACTCCTTGTTCGTGCCGTATTCCATGTAGGCATAGACGGGTTTGCCCGTCGAGCGGAAGTCGGCGATGGTGTCGCGAATCTCGTCGGCCTTGCCCCAACCGATCATCGTCATGTCAATCTCAAGCAGGATCGCGCCGATGCGTTTATCGGCCTTCGCCTTTTTGATGTTCGACAGAAGGCGCGTCAGCGAACGATCATCCCGACCGAGGAAGCGACTTGCGAAAGGGTCTTCCGGCACGTAATCGGGAAGCGCGCCGTCCACCTTCAACACGAGCACGCTGTTGTCGCGTATGTTCGGCGAATCGTCTGCGAACACGGCTAACAACAGCGCGGCGCAGAGCACGACGAAGAGCGCGAGCGCGACGAGCAAGCCCGCCACCCACAAAAAGATTTTCCAACTGCGAGACATAGCCATAAGATTGCTTCAAGGACTCCTAAAAATCAGTCCTCCCCTTGCAGCATTGAGCCACACCGGGAGGTCAAAGTAAATACGCGAGAAGCGCGGAAAAGTTTAGACGCGGGCGCGTCGCAGGCGGATTGAGAAATCATCACTCCGTCAGGTCTGGCGGCGAACGTCTGCGCTTTACGCGCGCTTCGCGCCTGACAAGCCGAAATGTCTTGACAGGATCAAACGCCGGTTATAGAGTCTTGCCGCTTCCCCCAGAGCCTCTGGAATACATTTAGCAATCGCCGCGTAGAAACCGGCGACGCTGCGGGCACCGTTTTAAATCGCACTTCTAAAATGTTCATCGCGCCGCGAACTTTTACTCCAATCCTTTCGCCGCTGTCTGTTAATTGAGGCCGCCGCACGTCCCTGTCCGGCGGCCTCAATGCGTTCAGTGTAGTTAACTAACCACCTCGTCTGATCACGGAGAATTACACATGCTTCAACTGCGCTTTGCCGTTCGCCGCATGCGAACATATTTTTACCCGCTGGTGGCCTGTGCGCTCTTCGGCGCACTCGCCCTGACGAGCGTGCCGTGGAGAGTTGCCACAGCATCCGGCGCGCGTCTCCTCAACGACGACGGGCAGGACGCGTCCGCCGCAGCCATCCCCGTCATCGCTCCCGGCTCAGCCTATCGTCAGACCAACTTAACTTCCGACGTGCCGGGCATCGCCTTCATCGAAGACCCGCTGCTCGTCAACCCCTGGGGCATCTCGATGAACGCGACCAGCCCCTTCTGGATCGCCAACGCGGGCACGTCCACTTCCTCGCTCTACCGTGGCGATGTTGGCGGCGTCGTCTTCTTCAAGCAGTCCGGCATGCCGTCTATCACAATTCCGGGCAACCTCCCGACCGGCACGGTCGCCAATCCGACGGCGTCCGAGTTCATCGTCCCCGGCGCGTGCGCCGCGCCGCCGTGCGGGGCGAATTTCATCTTCGCCTCGATCACGGGCAACATCACAGCTTGGGACCCAGCCGCCCCGGCTGCCGGTTCGACCACCGCCGTCGTCGCGTCGGCGCAGCCCGGTCACGTCTATACTGGTCTCGCCATCGGCAACAACGGATCGGGGAATTTTCTCTACGCCGCCGATTTCGCCAACGGCAAGATTGATGTCTTCAACAGTTCTTACGTCCTGCAACCGGCGGCCAGTTTCCCGTTCGCCGACCCGACCATCCCGACAACTGCCGGAAACACCTATCACCCGCACAACATTCAGGCCATCGGCGGCTCGCTCTACGTCGCCTACGCGAAGGTCGGCGCGGGCGGTTTTGACGAAGAAGGCGTCGGCAACGGCTTCGTCCGCAGGTTCAACCTGAACGGCGTCCGCGATCTCACCTTCGGCATCAATAACGGCGCGCTCAATTCGCCGTGGGGCATCACGCTTGCGCCCGCCACTTTCGGCATCTTCGGCGGCGCGCTCCTTGTCGGCAACTTCGGCGAGGGCAACCCGAGCATCCACGCTTACAACCCGACGACCGGCGCGTTCCTCGGCACGCTTCAAGACGAGGGCGGCAACGGCATCGAGATAGACGAACTCTGGGCGCTCACCTTCGGCAACGGCGGCGGCGGCGGCGACCCGAACACGCTCTACTTCACCGCCGGGATCGTGGAGGAGCAGCACGGACTCTTCGGCTCGCTCAAACCCACCACGTCCTCCGCCACGTCGCTCATCGAGTTGAGTTCCGACGACTACACCATCGGCGAGGGCAACAGCAGCATCCAGATCACCGTCACGCGTTCCGGCAACGTCTCCGGCTCCGCCACCGTCAACTACGCCACCTTTGACCAAAGCGAGCCGAGCGCGCCCGCGCCCACGCCCACACCGACGCATGCCAATCAAAAGACCGATTACGAGATCGCCGTCGGCTCGGTCAAGTTCGCACCGGGCGAAACGAGCAAGACCTTCAAAGTGATCCTCGTTGACGACAAGTTAGACGAAAACGACGAGGTGATTGACATCGCCTTGAGCAATCCGACGGGCGCGGGCGTCGGACTCGGCAGTCAGAACACGGCGAAACTGACCATCACGGACAACGACACAGGGGTGACGGCGGCCAACCCGATTGACGACACGGCGTTTTTCGTCCGCCAGCACTATCTAGACTTCCTCGGGCGCGAACCCGACGCGGCAGGCTTCAACGCGTGGGTCAACGTGCTCAACAACTGCGCCGGCGGCAACACCGCCTGCGACCGCGTGACGGTCTCGCGCTCGTTCTTCGAGTCGCCCGAAAATCTGAATCGCGGCTACTTCATCATCCGCACCTACATCGCCGCCTACGGGCGCAACCCGCTCTACGGCGAATTCATGGGCGACCTCAGCAGCCTGAGCGGCGCAACGTCTGAGGAGACTAACGCCTTGCGCGCAGGCTTCACCGGCGTCTTCCTCGCACGCAACGAAGCCGTCGCCACGCTGAGCGCGCTCACGAACGCGCAATTCGTTGACCGGCTGATCGCCAACTCCGGCGTGGCAAACGCGAACCGCAACGCGCTCGTCGCTTCTCTCGACGCGGCGCAAAAGACGCGCGCACAGGTCTTGCAGGAGATCGTGGACAGTTTCCAGTTCTTCAACGACACGAACACGTTCAGCCGCGCCTATATCCTCTCGCAATACTTCGGCTACCTGCGCCGCAACCCCGACCCGACCGGCTACAACATGTGGCTCACGTACCTGATGGCGAACCCGCGCGACTTCCGCACGATGGTCAACGGCTTCGTCAACTCGAACGAGTATCGCAGCCGCTTCGGCACGCCTTAACGAACAGGCAGGTTTGCTTTAGACAAAAAGGGGACGGGGACAGTTTAGTTAAACTGTCCCCGTCCCCTTTTTCCAGCGAACACAAAAAATTTATCGTTTCACGATCCAGCCGCCGCCCAACACTTCGTCGCCGCGATAAAACACGGTCGCCTGTCCGGGCGAGATGGCGCGCTGCGGTTCGTCAAAGGTCACGCGCACGCGCCTGTCAGCGAGCGGCTCGATGGTCGCATGCGCGGGCGTGTGGCGATAACGCACGCGCACCTCCGCGCGCACAGGCGCGTCCGGTTCGTCGAACGCGATCCAGTTGACGCCCGCCGCCGTGAACTCCTGCGCGAGCAACTCTTCGCTCTCGCCGACGACGATCCGGTTGCGCTCCGCGTCAACCTTGACGACGTAGAGCGGCAGCGGGCGCGAGATGCCCAGACCGCGACGCTGCCCGACCGTGTAGCGATGCACGCCCTGATGTTCGCCCAAGACGCGCCCGCCCGTGTCCACAATCTCGCCCGCGCCGGGCAGCCTGTCCGTCTCGCCCTCCGACGCGAGATAACGATCAATGAAACCCGCGTAATCGCCATCCGGCACGAAGCAAATTTCCTGCGACTCTGCCTTCTCCGACACCGCGAGATTGAAACGCCGCGCCGCTTCGCGTGCTTCTACCTTCGACATCTCACCAAGCGGAAACATCGCGTGCGCGAGTTGCGCCTGCGTCAACTCCCACAGGAAATATGATTGATCCTTGTTTGAGTCTTCCCCGCGAAAGAGCCTATGGCGATTCGTCGCTTCGTCAAACGAGACGCGCGCGTAGTGTCCCGTCGCCACCTTTTCGCAGCCGAGACTTTGCGCGAGGCGATCAAGCGACGCGAACTTGAGACGGCTGTTGCACGCCACGCACGGAATCGGCGTCTCGCCTTCCAGATAACTCGTGACGAACGGCTGC
>DASYMM010000313.1:0-13615 GCA_036009085.1 Pyrinomonadaceae bacterium
GGGTGTGTGGACAAAAGCGCGGCGGGTTTGATGGTTGGCACGTCGGGCGCGATGCGCTTGGCGTGGGCGGGCGAGCCGCCCGACGCCGTGCCCGACAGCCTGTGGTGCTATCGTGCGGATCACCGGCGCGTGGTTGTGGGAGGCGCATTGTCTGACGGCGGTGGGCTGTACGGTTGGCTGTCGGGCGCGCTCAAACTGGGCGCGGACGCGGACGACGCGGCTCTGGCCGCGATGGAGCCGGACGCGCACGGGCTGACGTTGTTGCCGTTCTGGGCGGGCGAACGCAGCACCGGCTGGTCGGCGCGGGCACGCGGGGCGATTCTCGGTTTGACGATGAACACGAGTCCCGCAGAGATCGTGCGCGCGGCGATGGAAGCCGTCGCCTATCGCTTCGCGCTCATCGCCAAGTCGCTCCTGCCGTTTGCGCCGGAGGCGGAGATACGCGCTTCGGGCGGCGCGCTCTCGGCTTCGCCGACGTGGACGCAAATCCTCTCGGACGCGCTCGGGCGGCCTCTGCAACTCGCGCCCGCGCGCGAAGCATCGAGCCGCGGAGCAGTGCTGTTAGCTTTAGAGTCGTTAGGCGTAATCGAAGACATCGCGGCGTTGCCGACGCTCGCGCCCGGCCAGACGTTCACGCCGGATCAGGCGCGACACGCTCTCTACCAAGAGGGACTGGCGCGGCAACAGCGCGCTTACGAAGCGATCATACGCGAGCCGCTATAAGAGCGTCTAATAAAACTTCGAGCGGGAAAAGCATGTAACCACGAAACGACACAAAACAACACGAGCTTGTTTAGTGTGGTTTCGTGTGATTTCGTGGTTACGAGTTTTGTTAATAGCTCTAAGTATTCACGATAAGTATTCAATGTTGCGTAGGTAGATTTTATGATCGTCGCCGACGGCACACGTCCGGGGCACTACGAGAGCCGCAAGTCGCTCGGCGCGGGCGGGCAGGGCGAGGTCTTCCAGGCGGTTGACCGGTGGCAGCGATGGACGCTGACAAGTTAATGAACGACATCTTGCGGGAACACCCGCGCGGGCGCGACGCGGCGGCCATCATGGCGGCTGCGCTCGACGCCGTTGACCCGAAGGCGGCCACGCTGCGCGCACTCGGCAGAGAGGGGCAGACCGTTTTCGTCTGCGGGCAAGGCTACGAGTTGAACGCGGGCGGGCGTGTCTTCGTGGCCGGGGCGGGCAAAGCTGGCGCGGCGATGGCCGAAGCCGCCGTCGAAGCTTTGGGCGATGCGATTGCTTGCGGGCTGGTGATAGTCAAGGAAGGGCATCTTGCGACTTCGGGGAAGATGGTCGGTCGCGTCGAGTTGTGCGAAGCGGCGCATCCTGTGCCGGACGAACGCGGCGTGGCCGCATCGTCAAGACTGGCGGCCTTGATAGACGGGGCGACGGAAGACGACCTCGTGCTGTCGCTCATCTCCGGCGGCGGTTCGGCTCTGCTCACGTTGCCGTCGGCGGGATTGAATCTCGAAGACCTTCGCCGCGCAACCGAACTGCTTTTGCGCTGCGGGGCTTCAATCAACGAAATCAACACGCTGCGTAAACACTGCACGCGGCTCGGCGGCGGCGGTCTGGCGCGCCACGCGTCGCCTGCGCGCACGGTCTCGCTCATCGTCTCGGACGTGGTCGGCTCGCCGCTCGACGTGATCGCCTCCGGCGCGACCGCGCCCGACCCGACCACCTACGCGGACGCGTGGCGCGTCGTCGAACGTTACGACTTGCAAGAGCGTCTGCCCGCGAACGTGAGGGAGCATTTGCAGCGCGGCGCGAAGGGTGAGACGGCGGAGATGCCGAAACCTGACGACCCTGACAACAACGTCTGGGCGCGCGTTCATAACCACATCATCGCCGACAACCGGATGGCGGCGGAGGCGGCGGTCGAAGCGGCGCGCGAGCGTGGCTTCGAGACCGCGCTGCTCACGACCTTTCTCGAAGGCGAGGCGCGCGAGGTCGGACGCGTGGCAGCCGCCATCGGGCGCGAAATGTGCGCGCGCGGCGCATCCGAAGTCCCGCTGCTGTACGTCCTCGGCGGCGAGACGACTGTGACGCTCGGCGGCGACGGCGCGGGCGGGCGCAATCAGGAGTTAGCCCTCGGCGCGGTCGAGCCGCTGGCCGGAGTCGAAGGCGTGCTGCTCGTCGCGCTGGCGACGGACGGCGACGACGGGACGACGGACGCGGCGGGCGCGGTCGTCACAGGCGAGACTCTGGCGCGTGCGTCCGCGCTCGGGCTTGAGCCGAACGATTTCCTCCGCCGCAACGACGCGTACAACTTTTTCGCCCCGCTCGGCGCGTTGCTCAAGCCCGGCGCGACGCTCACGAACGTTAACGACCTGTTGCTAATATTTGCTACTTGACAGCCGCCGGGTGGTGAGAGAACTTGATGAACATCACAGCCGAAACAACGTCTGCAACAACGTCCGCTGCCCGGCCTTCGGCGGCTTGTGAGAAGGGTAGTTTATGAAAACAGTCTCCACCACTCCATTTTCGGATCAACGTCCGGGCACATCGGGACTACGCAAAAAAACGCGCGTCTTCATGCAGCCCAACTATTTGGAGAACTTCGTGCAGTCGGTCTTCAACGCCGTGCGCGAAGGCGACGCGGCGGGCGCGGGGTTCGGCGAAGAAACTCTGGTCGTCGGCGGCGACGGGCGTTACTACAACCGCGAGGCCGCACAGATCATCATTCGCATGGCTGCGGCCAACAATTTCGGGCGCGTGCTGGTCGGGCGCAGCGGCATCCTTTCGACGCCCGCCGTCTCCGCCGTCATCCGTCGTCGCGGCGCGTTCGGTGGCCTCGTGCTCTCCGCGAGCCACAACCCCGGCGGCGTCAACGCAGACTTCGGCATCAAGTACAACATACGCAACGGCGGCCCCGCGCCCGAGTCCGTCACCGAACGTATCTATCAACAGACGCTCGCGCTCACGGAGTATCGAACGCTTGACCACCCCGACATCGATCTCGACTCCGAAGGCAGCACGACCGTCGGCGACACCGAAGTCGTCATCATTGATTCGCTCGCCGACTACACCGCGCTGATGGAAGAGTTGTTCGACTTCGCGGCCTTGCGCGCTCTCTTCGCGGGCGGCTTCCGCATGACCTTCGACGCGATGAGCGCGGTCACCGGCCCCTACGCCCGCCACATCCTCGAAGAACGACTCGGCGCAGCGGCGGGCACCGTCATCAACGGCACGCCGCTCGAAGACTTCGGCGGCCATCATCCCGATCCGAACCTCGTCCACGCCGCCGAACTCGTCGCGGGCATGAGCGCGCAAGATGCTCCCGACTTCGGCGCGGCCTGCGACGGAGACGGCGACCGCAACTTGATCCTCGGTCGAAATTTTTACGTCACGCCCGGCGACTCGCTCGCCGTCATCGCCGAGCACGCGCGCGCGAGCATCCCCGGCTACGCAGAGGGGCTGGCAGGCGTCGCGCGCTCGATGCCGACGAGCGCGGCCGTTGACCGCGTCGCCGCCGCTCTGGGCGTCGCCTGCTACGAGACGCCGACGGGCTGGAAGTTCTTCGGCAACTTGATGGACGCGGGGCTGTGCACGATCTGCGGCGAGGAGAGTTTCGGCACCGGCTCGAATCACGTGCGCGAGAAGGACGGTTTGTGGGCAGTGCTCTCATGGCTCTCGATCCTCGCCACGACGCGCCAATCCGTCGAACAAGTCGTGCGCGCCCACTGGCAACGCTTCGGGCGCAGCTACTACCAACGCCACGATTACGAATCGCTCGACGCAGACGCCGCAGGCAAGATGATCGCGCATCTGCGCGAGAGACTTCCGGCACTGGCCGGTGCCGCTTTCGCCGGAAGCGAAATCGCGACCGCAGACGATTTCAGCTACACCGACCCGGTGGACGCGAGCGTCTCCGCGCGGCAGGGCATACGCCTCCTGCTGGCCGACGGCTCACGTGTCGTCTGTCGCCTGTCGGGAACCGGCACGGAGGGCGCGACCCTGCGCCTCTACGTGGAACGCTACCGCGAGGACGGAGGCGTGGGTGCGATTGACGAAATGCTCGCCCCACTCGTCGAGGCCGCGAAAGAGTTGCTTGAGTTGCGCGAGTATTGCGGGCGAGACGCGCCGACCGTCATTACCTAGCGCGCGTTGCAAAAACCGCCTGCGGAGCCTTCTGTTCCGGCTTTGCGCCTTACGCTTTAATTTTGCGCCTTTGCATAAAAATCAGTTTCACGCAAAGGCGCAAAGCTAAGACCGAAGGCGCAGAGGGTTGAGTGTTTGCTCGGAGTTTTCAAATGCTCCCTTAGCTGCGATCACCGACGGGCGAATGCGGCAGGCCGTGGACATCAGGCTCAATATCGTCGCCGCGATGCGAGATTGAAGCTTTAGACTGTTGATGCCGAATCACGATGCGCGATCCTTGGTTCAAGGATTTATTTGAATGGAAGCAGACGAGTTACAAAATGAGCGGCAGCGGCGTTTCCGTGGCGCGCGCCGCGTGGTCGTCAAACTCGGGACGAGTGTGGTGACGGGCGCGGGGGGCGAGGTTTGTGCAGAGCACATCGAGCCGATTGTGCGTTCGCTGGCCGGGCTGAGGGCGGAAGGGCGCGGGGTCGTGCTGGTCTCTTCGGGGGCGGTGGGTTTGGGCGCGGGGCGGTTGGGGCTGGCGCGCGCGCGTCTCTCGGACGTGGTGGTCAGGCAGGCGTGCGCCGCCGTCGGTCAAAGCCTGCTGATGCACGCTTACGAAAAGCTGTTTCGCGCATACGACGTGAAGATCGCGCAGGTGCTCCTCACCGAAGACGATTTCACAGACAGGCGACGCTACTCGAACCTCCGACGCACGATGGAGAAGCTGTTGAAGCTTGGCGTGGTGCCCATCGTCAACGAGAACGACACCGTCTCGACCGCCGAACTGGAGTACACGGGGCACGGAGCGGGACGCGTCTTTAGCGACAACGACCGCCTCGCCGCCCTCGTCATGAGCAAGCTGGAATCGGACGCGCTCGTTTTACTGTCCGACGTTGACGGGCTGCTCATCCCTAAACCTCCCGGCGTGTTGTCCGGCACATCGCGCGATGAAAGCTTGTCGGTGCTTCCCTATGTCGCGGAAGTCACACCGGAATTGAAGTCGCTGGCTACCGGAGCATCCGCCACGGGGCGCGGCGGCATGTTGACGAAACTGGAAGCGGCGGAGATCGCCATGCGCGCGGGCGGCGTGGCCGTCATCGCCAACGGCAGGCGCGCAGACACTTTGCAGCGCGTCTTCGACGGCGAACAGGTTGGCACCGCCTTCGTCCCCACGTCGCGCATGGCGGGGAAGCGTCGCTGGATCGCTTACGCGGCGGGCGTCCGTGGCCGCGTGGTCGTCAACGCGGGCGCGCGCGAAGCGATCCTGCGCGGCAAAGCGAGTCTGCTGGCGTCCGGCGTCGTGCGCGTCGAAGGCGAGTTCGAGCCGCACGATGTCGTCAGCATCGCCGACGCGGAAGGCCGCGAGTTTGCGCGCGGCATCGCCAACTGCGCGAGCCGGGATGTGGGGCAGTTGACAGGTCAACGCGACGAAGTTTCCGCGCCCGACGCAGCACACAGGCAGCGTGCCGTCGTGCTGGTGACGCGCGACAACATCGTCATTCTGGAAGGTCAAACGGAGAGCGACGGCGAGCCGTAGACGGCGCAGGCCGGAAGCTCTCACGCCGATAGCCGGGAGTTATAAAAATGACTAGCTTTGCCGCAGAAGAGACAGCGAACCAAACTGCCCTGAACCAATCAGGCGTGAACCAATCGAGCGTCGCAGACGTTGCGCGTCGCGCGAAGGCTGCGGCGCGGCGACTCGCACTGCTGCCGGAAGCGCGCCGCAACGAGGCTCTGCTGTTCGCGTCGCGCGCCATCGAAGAACGCGGCGCGGAGATTCTCGCGGCCAACGGGCGCGATTGTCTCGACGCCCTGCGCGCCGTCGAAGAGAGGCGGATGACGCAGGCGTTATTAAAACGCTTGCGGACTGACGAAGGGGGAATCCGCGAGATGGCCGCGCGCGTGCGCGACGTGGCCGCGCTCCCCAACCCGCTCGGACGGCAACTCGCAACCACCGAACTGGACGAAGACCTCACTCTCTACAAAGTGTCGTGCCCGCTCGGCGTGGTCGGCATCATCTTCGAGGCGCGGCCGGAGGTCGTGCCGCAGGTCGCCTCGCTCGCCTTGAAGTCCGGCAACGCCATGATCCTCAAAGGCGGCTCGGAGGCGGCGCGCACCAACGAAACGCTCGTCTCGATCTGGCGCGACGCGCTCGCCAACTTCCCCGACGTTCCTGCCGACGCGGTGAACCTGCTCCGCACGCGCGAAGACGTTTCCGAGATGCTCACGCTCGACGGCGAGATAGATTTAATCATCCCGCGCGGCTCGAAGGAGTTCGTCCGGCACATCGCGGCCAACAGCCGCATCCCCGTGCTCGGCCACGGCGAGGGCGTCTGCCACGTCTACGTTGACCGCGCCGCCGATTTGCAGAAGGCGTTCGCCGTCGCGCTCGACTCGAAGACGCAGTACCCGGCGGCCTGCAACGCGGCGGAGACATTTTTGATTCACGAAGACGTGGCGGCAAGTCTCCTGCCGGGGCTGGTCGCGGGGCTGCGCTCCGCCGGGGTCGAAGTGCGCGCCTGCCCACGCACCGCCGAACTCGCCGCTTCCGGCGACCTCACCCCGGCCAACGATGACGACTGGGCGACCGAATACTCCGACCTCATCGTCTCGATCAAAACGGTCGGCAGCTTCGACGAAGCCGTCGGGCACATCGAACGTTACGGCTCGCGGCACACGGAAGCAATCGTCACGGAAGACGCGGAAGCGGCGGCGCGATTCATGGAGACGGTGGACGCAGCGGGCGTCTATCACAACGCCTCGACGCGCTTCGCCGACGGCTTCCGCTACGGGCTTGGCGCGGAACTCGGGATCAGTACGGCCAAGCTCCACGCGCGCGGCCCCGTCGGCCTCGAAGGTCTCACAACGTACAAGTATAAACTGGTCGGCGAAGGCCACACGGTCGCCAGCTACAGTCGCGGCGAGCGGACTTTCAAACACCGGGAGATCGGCAGGCAGTAGGCAATAAGCAGTAAGCCGGGCGGTCTGCGGATGGTCATGGAGAAGGCCGGATGATCACCACTTTTCAGCAGCACATCTCGCTGGATCAAAAGCGTTTCCCTGACGCGACGGGCGAATTCACGTGGCTCGTGTCCGGCCTCACGCTCGCCACGAAGATGATCGAGTCGCAGGTGCGCCGCGCCGGGCTGACGGGCATCCTCGGCTCGTTCGGCGCGGTCAACGTGCAGGGCGAAGTTCAGCAGAAGCTCGACGTTTACGCCAACGAGGCTTTGATCCATTGCCTGTCGCTGCGAGAAAGCATCGGCATCATCGCCTCGGAAGAGAACGAGCGCGCGATCACTCTGCGCCACGACTCGCCCAACGCCAAGTACGCCATCGTCTTCGACCCGCTCGACGGCTCCTCGAACATTGATGTCGCCGTCACCATCGGCACCACGTTCGCCATCTTCCGCCGCCCCGACGACGCACGCGCCGCCGACCCGCTCGAATGGGTGCTCCAAACGGGCAGGCAGCAGGTGGCCGCCGGCTACGTTGTCTATGGTTCCTCGACCGTCTTGGTCTATAGCGCGGGGCGTGGCGTTCACGCGTTCACGCTTGATCCGTCGGTCGGGTCATACCTGTTGACGCATGAAAATATACGCATCCCCGAACAGGGCAAGTACTACTCGATCAACGAGTCGTACTGCGACAGATGGCCGGAAATTTATGTCAGGTATTTACAGCGTCTCAAGTCCGGCGAGTTGGGGCAGCGTTACTCGTCACGTTTCATCGGCTCGATGGTCGCAGACTTTCACCGGACGCTGCTGCGCGGCGGCGTCTTCATTTATCCTCCCAACACAGACTACCCGGAAGGACGCCTGCGCCTGCTGTACGAAGCCAACCCCGTCGCCTTTCTCGCCGAACAGGCGGGCGGCTCGTCCAGCGACGGCACACGTTCGATTCTGGATGTTCAGCCGACGGACATCCACCAGCGGACGCCGCTCATCGTCGGCGGCGCGTTCGAGATGGCCGAGTTTGAACGTTGCGTGCGGGAAGGTTAAAGCTGCAAGGCTTTGACTGATCTGACAGGTCGCGCGCCCGTGCGTTTATCAATTCAATGACTGACCAGATGACTCGTATATCCGGCTTTGACCAACTCTTCGTAGGCCGACCAGACATCGTCCGGTATCTCCTGTCGAATCTGATACCCCTTCTCCGCATACACTCTGAGCCGCTGCAAGTCTCCCACCATGATGCCGATCACATCATCGCTCGATAACTCACGGTTGGTATATTGCTCCAGATATTCTTCAAACGATACTTGCGCCGACGTGACGATGACCTCTTTTTCCGGCCACATTTTTCTGAACGTGGCATAGCTTCTGCGCTCCATGTAAGGCTTTTGCACGAGGATGAACTTTTCGGGGTCGAGCCGCTTCTCCGCCAACAGCGACTTTGTAAAGATGATGTTCTCGCCCGTGTTCGTCGATCTGTTCTCGACCAGTATCCGCTCCTCCGGCACGCCCATCCGGGCGGCGATCCTTGCAAACTGATCGGCTTCCGGCACACTCCACAAACTTTTGGTAATCGCGCCAAGCCCACCCGAAAAGATGAGCAAGGGCGCCCATCCTTCCAGAAACAACTGTGCGCCCCGCTCGGCCACACGCAGATCGTAACTGCAAAGCACGAGGATCGCGTCAGCCCGTTCGAGTTGATGATTCAGCCGGTGAAAGTGCCAGAGCTTCTTTGCCAGTTCTCGTATGTGTCCGTTCATCTCAATCGAAACGCCCGGTTTCACTCGTTCGCCGTTCCGGCCTGCGCCTTCATCGCCTCGATCATCTCCTGCCAGTGTTTGCGTAGGAACGGCGGGTTGTTCATGCTGTCAATGATGTATGAACGGTCGGCGCGCGAGAGGTCGAGCACCGACGTAATCATCTCTTCCTGATAATAACCGGCCTCGGCCAGCGGGATGCCGTTCGGTTCGCGTATGAAGGACGCGCCGCTCGAAGTCTGCTTCCCGTCGGGCGACTGGCCGACTGTGTTCGCCACGCAATGAAACATCTTCGTGTTCGGGCCGACGGGCTGCTGCGCCCGCCCCGAGATGCGCTTCCAGGCCACCGCTTCGATCTCGTCCGAACTGCACGACGGTTGAAAGAGAATTTGCGCCCCCGCCATCGCAGGCAGACGATACAACTCCGGGTGCCTGCCGTCGCGACAAATGACCATCGTGCAGAGAACGCCGTCTATCTCAAAGAGCGATAGCTTGTTGCCCCCGCGACAATACTTCTTCTCGTCGCGCCCCGCCGTATTGATCTTGGCGTACTCGTGCACGATCTCGCCCTTCGGATCAATGACGTGCATGAGATTCAAGAAACGGTCGTGGGTCTTTTTGATGGTTCCGACGATGACCCACAAATTAGCGTCCGCCGCCGCAGCGCGCGCGCGTTCCAGAGCCGCCTCCACGATCTTCGGCTCAAGCTCGACGACGTAAGGGAAGTAATAGCTCGTCAGGCTCGCCTCTGGAAAGAGGACGACGCGCGCTCCCGTCTCGGCGGCGGCCTGAATGTAGTGCTCAGTCCTTTCGACGTTGTACTCGACGGTCTTAGCCCAGTGCATCTGAACACACGCGACGTTCAGCGTGCCGGGACTCTGCTGTGACATAAGCTCTCGTTCTCCTTGCCGGTTGGATGGGAGTTAAAACCTTCACCGCCGAGACGCGGAGTAAAAACGCAGAGCGGGTGCGGAGAAGTTGAATGTGTTTCTCTGCGTCACTCTGCGGCTCTGCTCCGCGTCTCGGCGGTGAAGTCTTGCTCCGTAGAAAGTTTAACGGGCGAATCAACGGACGCCTAAAAGAATCTCAAGCGTCAGTTGATCGAGTCGTTCGTAGGGCAGGCGTTTCGCGGCGAGCGCGCGGCGATCAAAGTCGTGTGCGTCGAGGCGCGCGTGGCGGTCTTTGTCGAATTTGCCGGTCGCGGGAATGCCGGGCGCGTTTTCGTTGATCTCGGCGAGCAGAGATTGAATTTCCGCGTCCTCGTTCCAGCGGCGCGCTTTCTCTTTCAGGATGAGATAAGTTCGCATGCTGCCGCGCGCGAAATCTTTGACGCCGTCGTAATCTTCGGTGCGGTAGGCGTGAGAATCGAAATGCCTCATGCCTTCGTAGCCGACATCCTCCAGAAACTTGACGAGGTAGAACGCCTGTCGCGGGCTGGCCGAGCCGAAGCGGAAGTCTTGATCGTAGCGTCCGGGTATCTGATCGTTTAAGTCTATGTGAAAGAGCTTGCCCGCCTCCCACGCCTGCGCGACGGCGTGCGTGACGTTCAGACCGGCCATCGTCTCGTGCGCGAATTCGGGATTGACGCCGACCATCTCACGGTGTTCGAGCGTCTCGATGAGCGCGAGATACGCGCCCGTCGTCGGGAAGTAGATGTCGCCACGCGGCTCGTTGGGCTTGGCTTCGAGCGCGAACTTGTAACCGTAGCCTTGCGAGATGGAATACTCGCAGAGGTAGTTCAACGCCTCGCGGAAACGCTTGACGGCGTCCGCGGGGTTGCGACACGCATCCGTCTCCGTGCCCTCGCGCCCGCCCCACAGCACGAAAATTTCCGCGCCGAACTCCGCGCCCAAGTCCATCGCGCGGCAAGTCTTCTGCACAGCGTAGGCGCGCACCGCCGCGTCGTTGGCCGTAAACGCGCCGTCGCGGAAGGCTGCGTCGTAAAAGAGATTGACGGTCGCCATCGGCACTTTGAGGCCGTGCTCTTCGCAGGCCGCGCGAAACTCCGCGACGATGCGGTCGCGCTCCCCGGCGGTCGCGTCAATCGGCACGAGATCGTTGTCGTGGAAGTTGACGCCGTAGGCTCCCGCCTCTGCGAGCAGGCGGACGGCTTCGACGGGCGTGAGCGTCTCGCGGACGGCGTCGCCGAACGGGTCGCGCCCGCGATTGCCGACCGTCCACAGGCCGAAAGTGAATTTATGTTCCGGGCGCGGCGTATATGTCTCTTGACTCATGTTCCCACCTATCATGTCAGTAAATTTTGATGGCTTGATATAAGCGAAGGCTGAACTTTACAACACATCGCAGAGAGCCGGGTAGATGGCACGGTAAACCCCGTAGCGTTCGTTCATCAAACGCGCACGCGCCGCGTCAGGCTCGACGCGCGCGCGCACGCGCACGCATGCTTCGCACGCTTCGTCCACGTTTGACCACGCGCCGCCGCCCACACCCGCGAGCAACGCCGCGCCGTAAGCCGCGCCTTCTTCGCTTTCGACTAACTCGACCGTGTGCCCGTACACGTCGGCCTGAATCTGCCGCCAGAGGCTTGAACGCGCCCCGCCGCCGCCGAGTTTGATCCCGCGCACGGGCACGCGCATCTCCGCGAAAATCGTCAGCGTGTCGCGCAGCGAAAATGCGACGCCTTCGAGTATGGCGCGGACGACGTGTGCGCGCGTGTGGCTCATCGTCAAGCCGACGAGCGCGGCGCGCGCCTGCGGATCGAGGTGCGGCGTGCGCTCGCCCATCAGGTACGGCGTCCACATCACGCCGTCCGCTCCCGGCGGCGCGGCGGCTGCCTCCTCACACAACATTTCGTAAGCGTCGCGCCCGTCGCCCGTCGCTTCCGCACCCAAGCCGAAGCGGTCGCGGAACCAGCGCAAACTGAGTCCCGCCGCCTGCGTCACGCCCATCACGTGCCAGCGACCGGGGATGGCATGACAGAAGGTGTGGACGCGCCCCTCGCGGTCGAGCGCGGGTCTATCGGTTGCGGCAAACACGACGCCGGACGTGCCGATGGTCGCGCTCACCGAACCGGGACGAACCACTCCCAAGCCCACCGCGCCCGCCGCCTGATCGCCCGCGCCCGCCACGACCGGCGTGCCCTCGCGCAACCCCGTCGCCTTCGCGCCCTCCGCCGACACGCGCCCGCACACTTCCGGCGATTCATAGACGGCGGGCAGCACGCTCCGCTCTATCCCTGTGCGTTCGAGTATCTCGTTCGACCACGTGCGCTCGCCGACGGCGAAGAGCAGCGTGCCGGAAGCGTCGGCCACGTCGGTCGCGCGCTCACCCGTCAGGCGCAGCCGCACGTAATCCTTCGGCAGCAGAATTGTCCGCACGCGCTCCCAGATGCGCGGCTCGCGTTCGCGCACCCAGAGCATTTTGGGGAGCGTGAAATTTGCGAGCGCGGGGTTCAAGACGAGTTCGATGAGACGCGCCGCGCCGATCTGTTCGGTGAGCGCGCGGCACTCGTCGCCCGTGCGCACGTCGCACCAGATGATCGACGGGCGCAACACTTCGTCGCGCGCGTCGAGCAAGGTCGCGCCGTGCATCTGACCCGATAACCCGACGCACTTGATGTCGTCCGCAGACACTTCGCCGCTTGCGAGCACGGCGCGCACGGCCTCGCCCGTCGCACGCCACCAGTCGCGCGCGTCCTGTTCAGCCCAACCCGTCTGCGGCGACGCGAACGCCTCGTGCTCGCTCGTTGCAGACGCGACGATGCGCCCCGCTTCGTCAACGACGACGGCGCGCGTCCCGCCCGTCCCGACATCAATTCCCAGAAGGTTCATGCCAACTTTTTAACTCGCGCTCCGGCTGTTCACTCACGCTACGCGAGTTCATTTACGCTCTGGCCGTTCGCCGTTGCAGCATTTGATCGGCGATGACGCCGACGAGGATCACGCCGCCCATCACGGCGAAGTTGAGCGAGGACGGGATGCCGAGCAGGTTGACGAGATTTTGCAAGACCTGCAAGAGCGCGGTGCCGATCAAAATTCCGATGATCGAGCCTTCGCCGCCGCGCAGAGAACAGCCGCCGAGCACCGCCGCCGCGATGCCGTACAACTCGAAGAAGTTGCCGTGCGACGAAGGCGAGATCGAGTTGGTGTAAAAGGCGAAGATGATTCCGGCGATGCCGACCAGCACGCCGTTGATGATGTATGCGCTCGCGATGATCTTGCGCGAGTTGATGCCGGAGTAACGCGCCGCCGTCTCGTTGCGCCCGACGGCGAACAGGTAACGCCCGTAGGCCGAGCGATGCAGCACGAACCACATGACGACGCTGACGACGACGAGGATGACGAACGGCGTCGGCACGCCGAAGAGGCTGCCCGTCGCGGCGTTGCGCAGCGTCTCGAACCCGGCGGCGTTGCCGAAGCCCATCGTCTCGTCGTTGGCGATGAAGCGCGCCAGCCCTCTGTAAAACAGCAGCCCGCAGAGCGTGACGATGAAGGGTTGGAGATGGAGTTTCGTGATGAGAAAGCCGTGCAGCGCGCCTAAGACCGCCGCGATGGCGACAATGGCGAGGACGGCGAGCGCGCCCGGCCAGCCCCAACTCGTGAGCATCAGCGAGAGCAGCACGCCGAGCAGGGCGAAGACCGAGCCGACCGAGAGGTCGATGCCGCCCGTGATGATGACGATGCCGAGCCCGATGCTGAAGATGCCGTACGCGCCGATGAGCCGCGCCATGTTCTGTAGGTTGGCCGGCGCGAGAAAGCGCGGGTTCAGAATTGCCACGACCACGCACAGCAACACAAGCAGCAGGAAGGTGCCGAGTTCTTTCTTCATCAAGTTTTCTCTCGGGGG
>DASYMM010000314.1:0-1849 GCA_036009085.1 Pyrinomonadaceae bacterium
TGAAGGTGTGAATCAGGGAGCGCGACCAGAAGAGCATGATGATGAACAGCCCGGAGATGACGTAAGGCCAGAACAGATAGCGGCGCGCGGCGATCACCGTGTAGCTGGCCTCGGCGAGAAAAGAGAGCGCGACGCCCTGCACGATGCTCACCAGCGTCAATTCGATATTGACGACGAGCAGGTCGAGTTCCTTGTGCGTATAAGTCTGTTCCTTGAGGGGCATGGGGAAGACTCCTCTCCGGCAGTAGGCTTAAGTGCTTATCTCAAACTTGCGAATCAACTCCGGCGCATCAGGCGTAGTGCGAATAGACGGTCTTAACTTTGTCGAGGAAGTCGCGGCGGTCAACGAGGAAGTAGAGCTTGGCGGGCGCGGCACCGCCCGTGAGATTTTCGATCAACTGTTCCAGCACCTCAAACTGGTCGCGCTCGGTGATGCCCTGCGCTTCGAGTTGGCCGGAATAGCGCAGGCGGCGGACGAGTTCGACGAGCGTGAGACGGCCTTCAAAGGTGATGCCGCCGTGGGCTTGAGAACGGCTGACGAGATATTGAATCAGCAGCGCGTCGGCGTAGAGCGGAGGCGACAGGTAGAGCCGCGTGCCCTCTTGCTCCCATCCTTCCGCGAGACGCTGCGAACGCCGCACGGCGCGCACGCGCGGGAAGATTTCCGCCCATCCGGTCTTCGGCTCTTTGCGCTCCAACATGGCGCGCGTCGTTCGGATGAGCCACGCGTCGTCTGTGAAATCGAGTTCGCGTCCGAGCGCGTCGAGCCACGCGAAGAAGATGTCGCGCTTCGTGGAACGCGTCTCGATTAACGTGAATTGATCTTCGGCTTTCGGGAGCGATTTGACGAGCGCGCGGCGGGGCGCGTCGGTGGCTTTTCCGCCTTCGATGCGAAAGGTGTCGAGGCGCGCGTGCCAACGTTTGGCGGCGTCGCAGTAAGGACAGCGCGGGTGCTTCTCTTCGCTGTCGAAGTAGGGGCGCGCGGGTTCGAGTGCGGTCAAATCTTCCGCCGTCGGCGCGTGGCGTTTGATTTCGGAGAAGGCCGTGCGCGGCGCGAGGCCGAGTTGCTTCGTAAAGAGATCGAAGATGCAGGCGAGGCACACGAGCCGCGTGTAGGCGTTGACGGTGCCGGGCGGAAAGCCGCCGAAATCCAGTTCGCGCTTTTTCTGTTTGGTTGCCATGAACTTATTTTACAGGAGTCGTGCTTCATTTTAGTCACAGTCAAACACAAGCCGCTATAGCATCTTGAGACAGGCATTGACAAGCAAATTGACTCCGGCATAAGGTCTGCACGCATCGCCCCGCGTGATTCATTCGCCGCTCCTGTTACCGGGAAGCTATCGTAACTTTCATGTTCCAAAGGCCGCTTTGATGATTCTAAGAATAATCGCACTCCTTCTCGCCTGCTCAACCCTGCTCGCGCCTTCCGCGTCGTTAGCCCAAACGCGGCGGACGCAAAATCGCCCGCAAGTTCAACGACGCAAACTGGCAGAACGCGTGCGCGCCGAGTTCCTCCACGCGTGGCGCGGCTACAAGCAATACGCGTGGGGGCACGACGATTTGCGGCCACTCACCAAAACCCATCACGATTGGTACGAGCAGCCGCTTCTGATGACGCCGGTTGATTCCCTCGACACCATGATCATCTTGGGCTTCAAAGACGAGGCCGCGCAGACGAGAGAGTACATCGCCAAAAATCTCTCCTTCGATAAAGACATCTACGTCCAGAATTTCGAGATCACCATCCGGCATTTAGGCGGTCTCCTTTCCGGTTATCAACTGACGGGCGACAAGCGTCTCCTCGCCTTAGCCGAGGATTTAGGCACGAGGTTGTTGCCGGCTTTCAATT
>DASYMM010000315.1:0-3194 GCA_036009085.1 Pyrinomonadaceae bacterium
CGTAGAGCGAGATGAGCAGCCCGACGGCTTGCTCGTCGTGGTGCTCGCCGATACGGTTGATGACGTTGCGGCGCAGGTCTACGTTTTCGGCCGGGTTGCGCGCAACCTCGTAGAGCTTGGTTTTCGCGCGCGGGCTGTCCATGTCGGAGAAGGCGTTGAGAATATCGCGCTTCACGTCAAGCTCCTTCTCCGTTTGATACAGGCGCATCAACTCGTCGAGCATCGCCTCGCCGTTGTGTTCGCCGAGACGCCGCACCGCATAACGACGTAGTTCGACGTTGTCGCCGTTGCGCGCGACTTCGAGAAGTTTGGCGTCGGCGCGCGGGTCTTCCGATTCGGCGAAGGAGTTCAGGAGCCGCTTGCGAATTTCGAGCGTGCGCTCCGTGTCGTAGATGCGTGCGAGGTTGTCGAACGCGCCTTCGCGCTCGCCGAGACGGGCGATGGCGGTCTTGCGCAGTTCCACGTCGCCGCTCTGGTTCTGCGCGATCTCCAGAAGCTTCGCGCTCGCGCGCACGCCGTCCATCTCGGCGAGGGCGTGGAGCACCTGCTGCTTGATCTTGATGTCCGGGTCGGAAGTGTAAATGCGCATCAGTTCGTCCATCACCTGCTCGCCGCCCGCTTCGCCGAGACGGTGGATGGCGGTCTGGCGCAGCTTCGCGTCGGGCTGATTGCGCGCGATGTCGAGGAGGATGGGCACGGCCTGTTTGCCGCCGTGCGCGCCGAGCAGGGAGACTGCGGACTCCTTCATGCGACGGCTCGCCGTCGAGTTGGGTTTGAGCCACTCGGAGACGAAAGCGAGCGCGCGGTCGGGGTTGGATTCAAAGAGACTCTGCAAGGCGATGATCTTGAGTTCTTCGTTCTCTTTGCCGAGCGCGTCGTTAATGATCTCGGTCTGGCCGAGCGCGGGGGCGAGTTCGGTGAGCATCGCGTCGGCCTCTTCGCGCCAGCCCGAACGCTCGAAATCTTTGATCAGACGCTTGAGAGCCTTCGCCGCTTCTTTCGTGTTGCCCTGTCGCTTCAAAGCGTAGGCGTACCAGTAGAGCGCGGCGTCCACGTCGTTGTCGCGCGGGTAAGTCTGGATGAAGCTGCGGAACGTCTCGGCGGCCTTCGCCCACTCCTCGTTCTCGATCAGGTCGCGCCCCGCGCGAAACATCTGCATCGCGGGGGTGTTGCCCGTCTGCACGAAGCGGTTGAGCTTGGCGCGGTCTTGATCCGAACCGTAGGCGACGCGCGTGCGTACCAAGAGGGCGCAGGCGACGACGGCGCAGACGGCGAGCGTTAGAGCGACTGCGGTGCGGCGCGTCGTCAAGAGACGAGAGAGGCGTCGCGCGTTGAAGTTGAATGAGTGTGACATATGAATGGCTGCTTCCTTTAGCTGACTGTTTCCTTCGCAGATGGTGTGGCTGTTCTTTTTAATAGCTCCGCACGGAGGCGGATTCGACCGAACTGATCTGGAGCATGGCGACGAGGTTTTTGCGGCGCATGCGTTCGTTGATCTCTTTCACGTCTTCGGGCGCGGGGCGGTCGGGCAAGTTGGCGATGTCGATCAGGATCGGCTCAAGGCTATCGAGCAGAGATTCGACGGGCAGATTGCCGCGACTGGCCGCTTCGCGCCGCAACACGATGTTCTGGTAGAGCAACTTTTTCGACTGGCGTTTATCGTAGGCGAAGTCGGAAGAGGCGCGCCGTCCCGCATCGGCAAGACGCGCGTTGCGGAACGAACGCAGAAGCAACTGCGCCTGTTCGACGTGCCGCGCGGTCTTTGAATCATTCGTCACATCGCGCACGCGTCGCGTCAAAAGCTCGTCGCCCGCATCGCTCGCTTCAATTGTTCTGACGCCGTTGTCAACGGCCTCGACGCTATTGTTCGCTGTCTCCGCGACGGGCACATCAACCTGCGACCCGTTGAAAGCCGGAGACGACTTTTTGATTTTATGGCGCACGTGCTCGACGCGCGGCACGCGCTCATCGCTGCTACTGCGGGGCGCGCGGCTTCCCGTGCCCGTCGCTAACGCTTCACCCGTCTCCTTCTGAACGCGTCCGGCGGTTGTTTCAACGTTGTTCTTGGCGTTCGCCGTCGAATTGTTTGAAGTTGAGGGCGACGCGGTCTGCGCGTTGTCGTTCGAGTTATTGCGAACGTCTTTTGACGGCGCGGGCGTGGGGACATTGTGCGCAATTTGCGATGAAGGGCGGCGCGCATTTGTTAAAGAGACGATGCCGACGGCGACGCCGACGAGGAGCAACAAGAGCACGGCCAACCCCACGGGACTGAGGCGCGGCAGGCCGAACACGCCCGCGAATTTTTCGCCGCTCCGACGCGAACCGTCTCGGCTGCCCGTCTCCATCTTCGCGCCGCTCGCGTCCGCCGCGAGAATACTTTTGAGCGCGCGCTGTTTGGCGAAGGCGTCAAGCTCGATCCCGTAATCGGCGATCTGTCGCCGTAGCGAGAGAAAATCCGCCTGCGCCTCGCGGCAGTCGCCGCAAGACACGAGATGTTGTTCCACCTCGCGCGCTTCGGCGCGTTCGAGTTCGCCGTCAATCAAGAGCGAAACTTTTTGTGTCCACACGCATTTCATAGTCGTCACCGCTGGCTCCTGCACCCGTCCGACCGTCATCCGGCATGGCTGCTGCGCGCCGGAGCGTTCTGCCGTTTGCTCCAACGCTCGCGCAAAGCCGTGCGGGCGCGAAAGACATCAACCTTGACTTTACTCTCGGAAACGTCGAGCACCTGCGCGATCTCGCGGTAGCTCATCTCCTCCTGCTCGCGCAGGAGCAGGGCGGCGCGCTGCTGTTCGGGCAAGGTCTTCAACATGTCGATCACTAAACCTTTGCGCTCGGCCATCTCGAATTCCTCTTCCGGCGTCGGCACGTGTGCGCGAAACGCTTCAACCACTTTTCCGAACAGACGATGGCGCGTGTGGTGCCGGTTCAACTCGTTCAGAGCGAAGTTGCGCGCCACGCGGTAGAGCCAGAAACGCGCCTCGCCTTCCGGCAAACTCCGCCAACCCGTGCGGTGCAACTGCAAAAAACTCTCCTGCGCAATGTCTTGCGCCGTGCCGGAAGCGCCGCGCCCTCCCAACAGGCATGCGATAAAACGGCACAAGCCGGGGTAGAACTCGTTGAACATCGCCGCGAACTCGTCTTCTTCGCTCGCCATAGAAACACTGTACGCCCCCTAAAACAGTTGGGGACGG
>DASYMM010000316.1:0-5471 GCA_036009085.1 Pyrinomonadaceae bacterium
AGCGTGCGCGGGGCGTGTGCGTTGCGGGCGGACGGGTGGATTTCTCTGGCAGAAAGGTTGACGCGCTGCGCCGCAAAGTCAGACCGGAAATTTTAACGAAGGAGTCTTACGCTGCAGGGCTGCGCTATTTAGCCTCGCGCGATAGAGACCTCGCACGTCTGCTCGACGCATACGGCGCGCCGCCCGAGTGGTTTCGCGCACAGGGTTTCCCGACGCTCATCCACATCATTTTAGAGCAGCAGGTGTCGCTCGCTTCGGCGAACGCCGCGTTCACACGTCTCCTCGCGCTCGCCCGGTCGCCGCTCACGCCCGTGCGTTTTCTCGAACTGGACGACGCGCAACTTAAAGGCGCGGGCTTTAGCCGGCAGAAGACCGCCTACGGCAGAAACCTCGCGCGCGCAATCGTGGACGGCGAACTCGACCTCGAAGCGTTGGGCGCGCTGGAGGACGCGCCGGTGAAAGCGGAGTTGTTGAAGTTGAAAGGGATCGGCGAGTGGACAGCGGACATCTACCTGTTGCGCGCGCTCCGCAGGCCGGACGCGTGGCCGGCCAAAGACTTGGCCTTGATGATCGCGGCGCAGGAGGTGAAGCGTCTGCCTGCGCGCCCCACGCACGTCGAACTCGAAACGCTCGCCGAGCCGTGGCGACCGCATCGCGCCGTCGCCGCGCGCCTGTTATGGCACTACTACCTGCACAGGCCGACGTTGAAGTGACGCCGCATCAGCCGTTCATGATCTTACGATAGGCGACATACACGTCCGTCAGTTGTTCGGCGGCAGCCGGGTCGCTGCGTGCGAGTTGGGTGATGATGTTATCGCGCCCGGCAAACAACGCTTGCGCGGCGGTTCTCTGCGCGGGCGTGAGAGATGAATCGTCGCCCTTGTCAATATCTGCTTGCAGGGAAGTGTAGAACTGGCTGGCCGCCTGCCGCGCCGTCTCATACTCCGCGCGCCGCGCGTCAATCACCGCCGAGGCGAGGTTATTCTGCATTCGTGCGAGACCGAGCGTGCGCTCTGCCGCGCCGAGATTGTTGTTGCTCTCGCGCGCCTTGAGCCACATCGGGACGAAGCCCACGAGAAAGGCGACCAGCATCAACGCGGCATAGATGCCGATCCGCTGTAGCAGGCTACTCGACCGCGCCGGTTTAGTTTGGACAACATCTTCTTCGCGTCTCTCTTCGCGCATCTCTTCGCTCATAATCTGACTCCTTAAGACTGCCGGGTGTTCCGTCTCTGCCGAAACGTTTAACCGTCACAGTATCAGATGTCGCTCTCGAACGCAGAACGAGGAACGGAAAACCGTCAGTTGCCCGTGGTCGGTTGTCCGTTGCTTGTGCCCGGTTAGCTTGCGCTCTCAAGATTGCGACTCAAGGCCGGGCGACACGAAAATAACTGACTACTGACCACGGACAACGGACAGTCTTTCATCCCACGTCTTCAGATGTCGTAGTACATCGAGAATTCGAGCGGGTGCGGGCGCATGCGCAGGCGCGTGATCTCGTTGTCGCGTTTGTATGTGATCCAGCGGTCGATGAGTTGCGGCGTGAACACGTCGCCCTTGAGCAGGAAGTCGTGGTCGGCTTCGAGCGCGTTCAGAGACTCGTCGAGCGAGCCGGGAAGGCTCGGCACGTCTTTGAGTTGTTCGGGCGAGAGATCGTAGATGTCTTTGTCAAGCGGCTCGCCCGGATCGATGCGGTTCTGGATGCCGTCAAGCCCCGCAAGGAGCATCGCCGAGAACGCGAGATAAGGGTTGCAAGAAGGATCGGGCGGACGAAACTCCAGCCGCTTCAACTTCGGATTCGTGGAAAACATCGGAATGCGAATGGCCGCCGAGCGATTGCGCGCAGAGTAAGCGAGATTCACAGGGGCTTCAAAGCCGGGGACGAGTCGCTTGTAACTGTTCGTGGTCGGCGCGGCGAAGGCGACGATGGCGGCGGCGTGCTTGAGTAAGCCGCCGATATAGAAGCGCGCCATCTCGGAGAGCCCCGCGTAGCCGTCGCCTGCAAAGAGCGGCTTCTCGCCTTTCCAGAGCGATTGGTGGCAATGCATGCCCGAACCGTTGTCGCCGTAGAGCGGCTTCGGCATGAAGGTCGCGGTCTTGCCGTACTGGTGCGCGGTGTTCCTGACGACGTACTTGAAGATTTGCAAATTGTCAGCCGTGCCGAGCATCGTCGCGTAGCGAAAATCAATCTCGCATTGTCCGGCGGTGGCGACTTCGTGGTGATGACATTCAACCGTGATGCCGCAACGCTCAAGGATCAAACTGATCTCGGAGCGCAAATCGCTCAGCGTGTCTGTCGGCGGGACGGGCACGTAGCCTTCCTTGGGGCGGATGCGGTAGCCGAGGTTGGGGCCGTTCTCTTGATCCGAAGCACGCCCGGAAGCCCAGTGGCCTTCGTCGGATTCGATGGTGTAACCGGCGGAGAACTGGTCGTTGTTGTAACGCACCGAGTCGAAGACGAAGAACTCGGCTTCGGGGCCGAAGTAAACCGTGTCGGCTAAGCCAGTGAAACGCAGGTAGCTTTCGGCGCGCTGTGCGACGGAGCGCGGGTCGAGTCCGTAGCCCTCTTTCGTGATCGGGTCAACGGCGTTGGCGATGAGGCAGAGCGTCGGCTCTTCGGCAAACGGATCCATCCACATGCGCACGGGGTCTGGCACGAGCAGCATGTCGGATTCGTGTATGGAAGCCCAACCGCGCAAGCTCGATGCGTCGAAACCGAAGCCGTCCTCGAACGAGCCTTCGTCAAGTTCGTGTATGGGATAGGTTAAATGGTGCCATGCGCCGACGAGGTCTGTGAATCTGACGGAGAGAAATTTCGCTCCTTGCTCCTCGGCATACTTCAAGGCCGTTTTTGCGTTCATGTTATCTCCTGAATGTTGTAGGGAGTGTGGGGCTTCAAGGCCGCCGGGTTGCGGTGTGTAAGGGCGGCTGTGGTGGAGTTCGACAAATGCTTCAATGCGTGCGTCATGAAACTACTTGGGTGTGACGCTAAAAAAGTTCGGATTATAGAGACGCACGCACGCCTGTCAAGGTTTCACGCGAGAAAGTTTGTGGCACGGTTTTCAACAGAGGCGCGCCCGCTCTTCTAAACTCCTCTCAGGTGACGGTTTAAGCACGCTTGTGTGCTTTTTTGCGCCAAAAATAGTTATTGTCCGGCATCCTTTTTTCTGTTACTCTGCGACCTTAAGTTTTCCAACCATGAATGTCCCTACAAAGACGGCGCGTGCGATGGACGAGCGTGCATTTGTCGCGCAAAAACGTACACAAGGGAGGCAGGAGACCGGAAGTTGACCACGGCTATTGAACAGACGCTCGAAACCTACGGCATCGAAAACTGGGGAGCCGGTTACTTCGGCATCAACCGCAAAGGCAACTTGGTCGTCCATCCTTCGGACTCCGACACCAAATCTTCCGCCGACCTGAAAGAGATCATTGACGACCTCCAGCGTCGCGGCATCTCGACGCCCGTGCTCCTGCGCTTCCCCCAACTCGTCACCGCACAGGTGCGCAAACTCCAACGCGCCTTTCGCAACGCCATACGCGAATTCGATTACCAGGGCACGCACATGTGCGTCTACCCGATGAAGGTCAACCAGCAGCGCGCCGTCGTGGAAGAATACCTGCGCGAAGGCGCGCGCTACGACTTCGGGCTGGAAGCCGGGTCGAAAGCCGAACTCTACGCCGCCATCGGCCTTGAGCAACCGTCCGACAGTTTGCTCGTCCTCAACGGTTTCAAAGACGAAGAGTTTATCGAACTCGCTTTCACCAGCGCGCGCGCCGGGAAACGCGTCGTGATCGTCATCGAAAAGATGAGCGAACTCGGACACATCCTGCGTCTCGCCGAACGCTTCGAGGAGTCGCAAGAGGGCAATCTCCCCATCGTCGGCCTGCGCGTCAAACTCTACTCGAAGGGTTCCGGGCGTTGGGAGAAGTCGGGCGGCGAGGCGGCGAAGTTCGGTCTGACGACGACCGAGATGCTCGAAGTCATCCGCCGCTTACAGGAAGAGGGACGCATCGAGATGCTGCGCCTCCTACACTTTCACATCGGCTCGCAACTCACAGACATCAAGCGCATCAAGAACGCGATGAAAGAGGCCGCGCGCGTCTATGCCAAGATTTACCAGATGAAGGTGCCGATTGAACTTCTGGACGTGGGCGGCGGCATGGCCGTTGACTACGACGGCTCGAAGACCGCCTTCGATTCCTCCGCCAACTACAACGCGCAGGAATTTGCCAACGACGTGATCTACACGATCAAGCAGGTCTGCGACGACGAGAACGTGCCGCACCCCACCGTCATACAGGAATCCGGTCGCTATCTGAGCGCGTATCACTCGATTCTCGTCACGAACGTTCTGGAAGAAGTCGAAACGGTCGTCGAAGACATCACGCCGATTGAGATTGACGCGGACGACCCGCAGGTCGTCACCGAACTCGGCGACTTGCGCCAGAACATCAGCATCAAAAACTACCGAGAGTATTATCACGACGCGCTCGAACACCGCGACGAGATGTTCACGCTCTTTAATCTCGGACTGATCTCTCTGGAAGATCGCGCGAAGGGCGAAGTCTTGTTCTGGGACGTGTGCGAGCGCGCCGACAAATACGCGCAGCAGGCCGAATACGTCTCCGAAGAATTCGACGAACTGCGCCGTCTCTCGCGCGCCAAGTACCTGACGACCTTCTCCGTCTTTCGTTCCGCGCCCGATCACTGGGCGCTCGATCAACTGTTTCCCATCGTCCCGATTCACCGTCTCAATAAAACGCCCACAGCCTACGCCACGCTCTGCGACATCACCTGCGACTCGGACGGCGTGGTGGACAAGTTCGTCGATCTGCATGACGTGAAGCAGGTGCTCGAACTGCACCCGCTCATCGAGGGCGAACCGTATTATCTGGCCTTCATGCTCGTCGGCGCGTATCAGGAGGTGATGGGCAACAATCACAACCTCTTCGGCATGCCGAACGAAGCGCACATCCACATAGACGAAGACGGCTATCTGATCAAGAAAGTTCTGCGCGGCGCGACCGTGGGCGAAGCGGTCGAGAGCGCGCGCTACGAGCCGGGGCAACTGCACGACAGCTTTCGTCGCCAAGTCGCACAACGCATCAAACAGGGCGAACTGACCGAGGCCGAAGGCGCGGAACTCGCCGGGTATTACGAATCTCGCGTCAGCGCATACACGTATCTTGCAGTTAATGGAAAAGAGAGGAAGGGGTGAGTTTCAAGTTTCAGGTTTCAAGTTTCAAGTCAAAGCTTTGCTTTCAGACTTGAAACTTGAAACCTGAAACCTGAAACCAATCCCTTGAAAAATTATGGTAACTCAACGCAAACCGCGACCCTCGAAGTATCTGACGGTTCCGACGCGCCCCGTGCAGGTGGATCGCGACCGCTCTGTGGCCGGGCTGTTGGAGAAGATGGAGGGCACGGGTTTCGGCGCGCGGCAACTCGCCGAAGCGCATCGCATCTG
>DASYMM010000317.1:0-1666 GCA_036009085.1 Pyrinomonadaceae bacterium
CGCGAATCGCCGCGGCATCTTTCGCTCGCATCGCTTCAAATAATTTGTTGGCGACAGCCAAAGCTTCCTGCTTCGCTGCGCCGCTTGAGTCTGGTTTAGCGTCGTTCTTTGAAACGGTCTGCGCCGCTACGGAAACGCAAACGGCGAGCGCGAACATCGAGAGCCGTATAAATGTCTTCATTGGATTTTGTGCTTTCTACTTTTCATCGTCGAGCGCGTGTTGAAAGCGCGGCGCGATCTCGTCTAGCGCGCGGTCGAGTTCCGTCTGCGCGAACCAGCGGCCTTTGAGCATGACGCCCGCGCGCCGCTCTGTGTTGGCGATACTGGCGAGCGGGTTGGCTTCGAGCAAGACGAGGTCGGCGCGTTTGCCGCGTTCGATGGTGCCGGTTGTTTGCAGCGTCCCGAAGAACTCCGCGGGGTTGCGCGTGGCGGCGGCGAGCGTGGCGTAAGGAGACAACCCGGCTTCGTTCAAAGCGCGCAGTTCGCGGTGCAGCGTGTAGCCGTAGAGCAGGAGCCATTCGGGCGTATCCGAGCCTGCGAGAATTTTGCCGCCCGCGTCGTGGATGGCTTTGATGAGCTTGTTCCTCACGGCGACGTACCTTGCGCGCCGTTCGGGCGACGCCGCCTGCGCCAGATACTTCTTGCTGTAGCCGACCCACAAGTCAACCGTCTTCGCCGGATAGAACCGAATGTCAGATTGCGCTCGGATAGACTCTTCGGTGCGCCCGATGCCGAAAGTTGATTTGAAGAAGTATTGCGTCGGCACGGAGAAAGGATTCGCGCGGACGGTGGCGCGTGCGATTTCGGGAATTTTGCTTTCGTCCAGAACGTCTAAGCTCTCCCAGTTTTTCGGTTGATAGATATAGAGGTCGGAGACCGAGCCTTTGACGGGCGAGTTTTCCGGCACCAGAGCTTCGAGGTACGAATCGAGATGCTCGATCTGTTGTCTGGCTCTGAGCGCGCGTTCGAGTCCGACCGAGCGACTGTCTGCGTGGCCGACGACGCGTATGTTTTGCCGCGCCGCTTCATCCACAATCGCCTCGTAAACTTCCGGCTTGAGGAACGTCGTCATCTTCAAATAATCGTAGCCGTCCGCCTTGGCCTTGCGCACAGACTCGCGCGCCTCCGTCTCGTTCGTCACAACGTAAGCGTTGGCCGATTTGCGACCCGTGAACTGCGGGCTGGCCGCGTAGATCGTCGGCGCGACTATTTCGCCGCGCGCGGCTTTCGCGCGCAGCACGAGTTGTTCGGGCGTCCCGGTCATCAGGCGAATCGTCGTCACGCCCTGCGCCAGCATGATCTTGAATTCGTCTTCGGCCAGCGCGTCCGGGTATTCGTCGTCGGTGAACAGGTGGACGTGCATGTCCGTCAGGCCGGGGATGAGAAACTTTCCTCGCCCGTCAATGCGCTGCGCGTCGCGCGGGACGCGCACCTTCCGCGAGTCGCCGATTTCGGCGATCACACCGTCGCGCACGATCACGGTTTGATCGGTCAGCACGCGCTCCCTATCCATCGGGATGACGTTCACGCCGACGAAGGCCGTCGTGTTGGCGGCGGGCGGGTTTGCTTGCGCGACCACCGCCAGAAGCGTTAACAGGATTGATAACAAGAATGTCTTTTTCATCTTCCAAACCTCGCTTCAACTAACTGTGAATCACGGCTTAAT
>DASYMM010000318.1:0-3812 GCA_036009085.1 Pyrinomonadaceae bacterium
GCTTCGCGGCTGATGCCTGTTGCGCTGTCCCTTCACTTCTTGCCCTGAAGCTCCCGCAGCAGTTCCTCGCGGAAGTAGCCGACGGGGATCGTGCCCTGTCGCATGAAGAGAATATGAAAATCTTTGGGCGAGAAGCGTTCGCCCGCGATTTGCGCCGCGTCTTTGCGGAGCGCCAGGATTTGATCCTTACCGACGCGATAGGTGATGGCCTGCGTCGGCCATTTGGAGTAGCGGAAGATGGCGGCTTCGGCGGTCTTGCAACTCGCTTCCTTGCCGGCGGACAAGTTGGCGTCGCGGCAAGAGCCGGGTTGGAAGTCCACCGTCTGCGAGAAGAGATCGACCGCTTCGTCGTAGGTCATGCGCCCGGTGTGCAGCCCCGTGTCAATGCGGACGCGCAGGTCGCGGTAGAGTTTTCCTTTGAGTTGATAGAGGCGTTCTTCGGGCGAGTAGAAGCCGTTGGGGAAGCCGGGCTGCGGTTCGGCCATGAGGGCTTCGGCGTAAAGACCCCAGCCTTCGGCGGCCATCGAATCCTGCCACATCGAAGACGAGTCTTCGACCGCGCCGGGCGTCAGCCAACGCACGCTTGCGATTCGGTCGCGGTATTGAGTCATCACTTTGTAGTGCCAATCGTGGCCGGGGAAGCCTTCGTGCGCGGAGAGGTCTGCGAGCGAGGCGCGGTTGTTCTCTTTGAGCGCGGCCTCGTTGTTCGTGCCGGAGGTGGTGACGTAGAAGCGTCCGACGCCCGTAGTTTTGAAAGGCGGCGCGGGATAGTAGGCCGCGCCGTCAATCGAGGCGCGAAGCGGCGGTGGCGTCTCGACAACTTCCAGTTTGTAATCGGCGGGCACGTCGAAGACGCCGGACTTGCGCCCGTATTCGACGAGGCGGAACGCGGCCTCTTCGTACCACCTGACCATCTCCGCGTCCGACTTCGGATAATCCTTGCCGAGTTCGTCGAAGACCTTGAGGACGGCGGCCTCGCCCGATTCGGGCAACTCCATCGTCTTCTTTTTGCCGATCTCGCGCGCCAGGGTGATCATCTCCTGCCGCGTGGAGTTCACGATGGCGATGGATTCATCGAACAGCTTCGCGGCGGTCGCGTCCGGCATGCGCAGGTTGTTCTTGAGCGCCCAATCGTACTCGGCCTCGCCAAACGCGAAACGGTCTTGGCGAAATTGCGCCTTGACGGTGTCGGCACGCGGCTCGCTCTTATTCCCGGCCGACGCCGCCGCGCCCGGTTTGTTTGCACCCTTAACGGGCGGCGCGTTCGAGTTGGCCGACTTGTCGGCCGGCGGCACGCTCGCGGCGTCAAAGAAGGTCTGAGCGACGTAATCGCGCAAACCGCGATACGCGCCGCCCGCACCCTTCGCGGCCTCGTCCAATTGTTTCAACAACTCGTCGCGCCCTGCGCCTTGCGCGACGCGCTCACGGGCTAAATCGGGCAAGGTCTTCTCGAAATACTCGGCGGTTTTTTCCGCCGTGGTCACACCATTGCGGAGCAGCATGCGGTGGTCGGGCGTGTTGCCGGATTTCACTCCGGCATCGAGTTGCTCCTGCGCCGTCTGCATGTACTTCGGGACGGCTTGCAGGCGACGGACGACGAGCGACCATTCTTCGGGCGTGCCGTAACTTTTCTCGCCCGTCTGCGTCATGCCTTGCAGTTGCCAGTCGATGGCGCGGAAGGGTTCGTCCGTGTAGGTGTCGAGCGCGCGTTGCTGGTATTTGCGCGTTCCGTGTTGACGGAGCAGAAAGCGAATTTGCGCGAGCGCGACTTCGCGGTCAATGCGAACGGCGGGCGAGAGCGTTTCGGGAGCGACGGCTTCGAGCGACTTTTGCGTCTCGGCGAGCCATTTATCTTCCGCTTCGATGGCGGCGGCTGAATGATCGCGGAGTTGGCCGTCAACTTCGCGCAAGGCCGGGTCGAGTCCCGCGCCGCCGAGATAGGTGTTGACGGTCGGGTTGCGACGAAGGAACTCGCGCACGTAAGCGTCTTGAATCTTCTTGAAGTTCTGGTCGCCGCTGCCGCCGCTGTCGGACGCTTGCGTCGCGTTCGTGTTCTGCTGCGCGGGCTGCTGCACGCAGCCGGACGCTGCTACGAAGAGAGCGAGCACGGCCATCGTCAATAAAAGTTTTCGCATCGTTCGTCTCCAGTTGAAAACGCTGTGGGAAGTTGAAAAATCGGGCGAGGGGGAATTTGAAAAACGGGGGCAACCAGCCGCCCGCGCGCCCGCATCTGAATTGGCGAGCATAGCAGTGACCCAATGAATCGCCGGGGGGCGGTTCGCAAAGTTGGGCAATTCTCCTGTGGTTTCCGCCCGGTGTGAGAGCACACACCGGGCGGTTTTTTGTTTTTAAGCTGTTAGCTATCAGCCGTCAGCCGTCAGTTAAGCAGTTCTGATTTGCTGACGGCTGATGGCCGATAGCTAAACGCTTTTTCGCCCAGTGAACATGAGGGGCGGCACGATGGGCATGTTGGTGCGAATGGTGCCGCTTAAATTGTTGCCTTCGCGGCGGCCTTCGATGTTGGCTTGAATCGCCATGCCCTGAATCTTGAGCGCGACGGCGGCGTGAAAGATGCCTTCGTTAACCGTGAGGGTGTCGAGCGGAGCTTCGCCCCACGTCGAACTCAATTTGCCGCGCAGCGCGCCGCCGTCCTCGTCCACTAAGAGCGTCGCCGTCTGCGGCCCCAAGGGCGAAGTGATCTCCAGTTGCCAAGAACCGACGAAGCCCGAATTGTCTCCTGCTGGTGTTGTGCTGCTCATATCTCTCCCGTTCTGTGTGGTTTCAGCCGACACGGGCGGCGCATCTGCTTTGCGCTGCCCCGTGCTGTCGTAAATCTCTATCTCGTCCGCGTAAGCTTTAACTTCGTCCGTGAGCGCGTCAGCATCGCCCACGATGACGATGGCCGCGCGGTCGGGCGTGACGTATTGACGCGCGACGCGCAGCACTTCCTCGCGCGTCACCGCGTTGATACGGTCGCGATAGGTGTGCAGGTAGTCTGCGGGCAACTCGTGCATCTTGATCTGGATCAACTGATCGATCAAACCGTCGAGCGTTTCCAGACGGATGGGGAAGATGCCCGTGAGATAACTCTTCGCGTCTTGCAGTTCCTTCTCGGTGACGAGGTCTTCGCGGATACGTTCGAGTTCGTAGAAGAATTCTTTGAGCGATTCGCCCGTGACGGGCGTGCGCACTTCGGCGGTGGCGCGAAAACTGCCGGCGGTGCGGCGCGCGTCGAGGCTCGTGTATGCGCCGTAAGTGTAGCCCTTGTCTTCGCGCAGATTCATAAAGATGCGCGAGGAAGCGTTTGCGCCGAGAACTGTGTGCATCACGAGCATCGGGAAATAGTCCGGGTCGGTGCGCGTGATCGCGAGGTTGGCGATGACGATGTTCGACTGCGCCGAGCCGGGGCGATCCACTAGATAGAGCGTGCGCTTCGTGCGCTCAGGCGGGGCGGGGAAGCTTGACCCGGCAGACTCGCCCGGCTGCCACGCGCCGAAGAATTCTTCGAGGCGCGCGAGTGTTTCGTCGCGCCGGATGTCGCCGCCGACGATGAGCACGGCGTTATTCGGGACGAAGCGGCGGCGATGAAACTCTACGAGTTCGGCCTGCGAGATGGCATTGATGGATTCGGGCGTGGCGGAGACGACGCTGTAAGGATGTTCGCCGTAGATCACGCGCGCGAGTTGTTCGTTGGCGAGAAATGACGGTTGGCCGCGCTGCGCGATCAGGTTTTGCAGCGCGTTCTGTTTCGTCAACTCCAACTCGTCGGCGGGAAACGAAGGACGCAACACGATGTCGGCCATCAACTCAAG
>DASYMM010000319.1:0-5514 GCA_036009085.1 Pyrinomonadaceae bacterium
CCTGCTGTCGTCGCCGGCGGCAGGGTTTTGCGCTTATGACCACGACCCGGTGAATTTGTTCGTGGCAATTGCAAAGGCTCGCAACGAAATCTACAATCCGGCAGCTTCTATCAGGAGACTGCCGCATGCCCCGCTCCCATCTTTGCCGGACGCTGACCATCTTCGCCGCGCTGTGCCTGTTCTCCTTGCCCGCTCCGGCTCTCCAACAATCGCCAACGGCAACCTCCGGCGGGCTTCCGAAGGCAGGCATGGAAGAACTGGCAGCCGCTCTCGTGGCCGCACGCTCTGAGGATGAGCGCGCGAAATTGCTCTCCGCGAGACCTGACATGATGACTGTGAACCTGCGACAGGCACTCAACGTTCGCGGCGATCAACTGAGGACAAAAGGCGACTCCACGCAGGCGCTCGCCGTCTATCAGTTGGCTTTGCGCATCGCGCAAAAGATCGACGACGGCGAGGGTGTCGCGCAAACGCTCAGTGACATCGGCGGCGTCTATCGCGCGCAAGGCGATTATCAACGTTCTCTGGAATCCTACGAGGCGAGCGTGAAGCGTTGGGAGGCGTTGGGACAACGCGCCGGGCTGGCGCGCACGCTGACGAGTATCGGCATCCTGCGTTACTTTCAGGGCAACTACGACGCCGCGCTCGCCTCTTACCGTGCGAGCTTGAAAATGCTCGAAGGCTCGGATGATAGAGAGACCGCCGCCAGCGCGCTCAACGGCATCGGCGCGATTCACCGCGAACTGGGCGAATACGATCTGGCGTTGGATTTCTACGGGCAAAGTTTGCGCGTCGCCGAATCTCAGGACAACAAAATAAGAATCGGCATCGCCCTCAACAACATCGGCATTCTCTATCGGGCATGGGGCAACTACGCGCGGGCGTTGGAGTATTTTCAGCGCAGCTACGATCTGCGGGTTCCGCTCGGCGACAAGCTGGGAATGTCGATCACCATGCTGAACATCGGGGACATTCATCAACTTCAAGGCAACTACAACTTGTCGCTCGACTATTTTCAGAAGAGCCTCGCGCTCCGGGAGGCTCTGGGAGATAAAGAAGGAATCGCCACTGTGTCGAGCGCAATCGGCGAAGGCTATCGCTTGCTCGGTCGCTACGATCTGGCGCGACAAAACTTGCAGCGGAGCCTCGCGTTGCGCGAGGCGTTGGGAAACAAACCCCGCATTGCGCGCACGCTGCACAATCTCGGCAACGTGCTCCTGTCGCAGTCCGATGCCGCTTCGGCCATACAGTTCTACGAAAGAGCTTTGGCTCTGGAAGATGAGGCGGGCGATAAGGAACGCAGCGTCGAAACGTTGAACATGATCGGGCTGGCATACGAAACGCAGGGGGCGCACGAGAAGGCTCTGGAGTCGGCTTCACGTGCCGCCGCGCTCGCCCGGCAAATAAATTATTCACAGGGCGTCTGGCACGCCCGTGCCGTGGCAGGACGCGCCCATCGCGCGCTCAAACAGGCGGACGAAGCGCGACTGGCTTTCGATGAAGCCATTCGGACGATTGAGTCCATGCGGGCGCAGGCCGCCGGCAACGAGCAGCAGCGACAGTATTTCTTCGCGGATAAAATCTCTCCCTATGCTGAAATGGTGGCGTTGCTCGTCGCCCAAAACCGCCCCGCGGAAGCTCTGATGTATGCCGAACGAGCCAAAGCGCGCGTCCTGCTGGACGTGCTCGGCACCGGGCGCAGCAACATCACCAAAGCGATGACGCCCGGCGAGCAGGCGCAGGAAAAAAAACTCCGCCAGGAACTCTCCACGCTCAACGCACAGGCGCAGCGTGAGGCCGCGCAAGCCCGACCCGACGCCCTACGTCTGGCCGCGCTGCATAAGCAACTCGATAGAGCGCGCCTTGACCTCGACGCTTTCACCAACGTCCTCTATTCCCTTCATCCAGAATTGAGGTTGCAGAGAGGCGATGCGCTGCCGTCATCCGTAGAAGAGTTGAACAACCTGTTAAGCGCACCGAACACCGCGCTCGTCGAATACGTGATCGGCGATGAGCAGACATTCCTCTTCGTCGTCACCAACCCTGAGCAGGGGGCGGCGCAGTCGCAACGGACGACGACATCAACACGCACGGCAGAAGTGGCAGCCGCCGCAGCAGTCGCCGTGAAAACGGCGTCGCCGATGTTGAAGGTCTATACGCTCAACATCACACGCCGGACTCTGATTGACCGGGTCGGGCGTTTTCGTCGTCAACTCGCGGAGCGCGACCTGCTGTTCGGCGGCGCATCACGCGCGCTCTACGATCTCCTGCTGTCACCGGCGCGCGCGCAACTTGAGGGTCAGACCTCGCTCGTCATCGTTCCCGACGAGACGTTATGGGAGCTACCCTTTCAGGCTCTCACGTCTCCCGCCGGACGCTATGCGTTGGAAGAGCAGGCGATTTCCTATGCGCCTTCGTTAAGCGTGCTGCGCGCGATGGCCTTGAGGCGACGCGAGCAGATGAAGAAAGCGTCGCCTCTGCCGGACTTATTAGCTTTCGGCAATCCCTTGCTCGACGGGATGACGGGTCAGGCGGAGACGGGAGGATTGCCGGCGACGGGCTTGGGCGCGCTGCCCGAGGCCGAGCGTCAGGTGCGGATGCTGGCGCAGATGTACGGTGCGGCAAACAGTAAGGTCTAGACGGGTGCGGAAGCGCGGGAAGATCGCCTCAAAGCCGAGGCCGGTAAGTATCGCATTCTCCATCTCGCCGCTCACGGCGTCTTGAATGATGCCAGCCCCATGTACTCTCATATTCTGCTGGCGCAGGGACGGACGGACACCAAAGAAGACGGGCTACTGGAAACGTGGGAACTCTTGAACCTTGATTTGCGCGGCGACATGGTGGTGCTTTCGGCTTGCGAGACGGCGCGCGGGAGCGTCAGGCCGGGCGAAGGGATGGTCGGCCTATCATGGGGATTTTTCGTCGCCGGCAGCCCGACAACTCTCGTCAGTCAATGGAAAGTGGATTCTGCCGGCACGACCGAGTTGATGTTAGGCTTTTACCGTCATCTTCGAGCGCGGGCGGGCGTCCCCGGAACGCCGAAATCTCAACTCCCGCGCAAAGCTGCGGCCTTGCGCGAGGCGGCTCTCTCGCTGCTCTCAAGTAAACATCACGCGCACCCGTTTTATTGGGCAGGCTTCGTACTTATCGGCGACAGCTATTAAGTAACGCCTCCGCAGAATGCCCCGACCGTCATCCGCGAAGTTGACTGCCACCACCTGTGAGACGAATAAGTAATGTTTAAAAATTTCAAATTCGACGTATTTATCAGCCACAGCTCGAAGGATAAACCCGCCGTGCGCGAATTGGCTGAACGGCTCGCGGCGGATGGTCTGCGTATCTGGCTTGACGAGTGGGAGATCAAGCCCGGCGACATGATCGGCCTCAAGGTTAATGAAGGACTTGAGCAATCGCGTACGCTGGTGCTGGTCATGTCGGCGAATGCTTCTGAGTCTGAGTGGGTCACGTTCGAGAGCCAAACCATCCAATTTACCGATCCGACCAATCAGCGTCGCCGCTTCATCCCTTTGCGCTTGGATGACGCCGAGATCAAGGGGGCGTTGAAACAATTCGCTTACGTTGATTGGCGGCAACGTGATGTCGAGCAATATACAAAACTGCTGGCCGCGTGCCGTCCGCAGAACCCTGCGGACGCGCTCACTGTGGAGCAAAAGGGTGCGCCGAATCTGGCGAGAATGCTTGCAGGCCACGTAGGAGTCGTAGAGCGGGTGGCGTTGACGCCGGACGGGCTGCGAGCCGTATCGGGTTCAGCGGACAAAACCGTAAAAGTCTGGGAGGTCGAGACGGGTAAGTGCCTCGCCACGCTCGAAGGCCATGCTGGTGTGGTATACGGCGTGGCAATCACCGAGGATGGAAAGGTAGCTGTCTCCGGCGCCGTAGACAAAACGGTAAAAGTTTGGGAGGTCGAGACGGGTAAATGCCTTGCCACACTTGAAGGCCATACGGACATGGTGCTCGGTGTATCGGTGACTGCCGATGGGCGGCTTGCCGTCTCCAGTTCTCGCGACGCTACCTTGCGGGTGTGGGATGTTGAGAAGGGTAAGTGTCTCACTACACTGGAAGGTCACACTGGTTCGGTGTGGGGAGTGGCCGTCACGCCGGACGGGCGGCGAGCCGTGTCAGGGGCAGAAGACAAGACCGTGCGCGTCTGGAACATCGAGACGGGCGAGTGTCTCACCACGTTGAAAGGGCACAGCGGCTCTGTGGGAGGAGTGGCAATCACGCCTGACGGGCGGCAGGTCGTGTCAGGGGCAGAAGACAAGACTGTGCGCGTCTGGGACATCGAGACGGGCGAGTGCCTCGGCGTTTTGGAAGGGCACACCAAAACAGTGCGAGGGGTGGCGGTGACGGCGGATGGGCGACGGGCTGCCTCTTGTTCTGACGATACGACCGTGCGGGTTTGGGATGTCGCGGCGCGCCGGTGCGTCGCTACGCTGGAAGGGCATCTCAGAACAGTATTCGGAGTTGCCATCGCGGGGAACGGGTTGCTGGTCGTCTCAGGGTCTTGGGACCGTACTCTGTGGGTGTGGGAACTGCTGTCTTCTAGCGAGAAAGCCAGCGAAAACTCGATAGCCACGCGTAAAAGGGACGCGGTGCCGCTCCTCAAGCCAATCATAGGGCCGGAGACGACAAAGCCCACCCTTGAGCCTAAGACAGCACGCAGCATGACCCTGGGGCCAATCCTCAAGCCAATCATTGGCCCTGAGACCGCACGCTATACAAACGCCAAGGTGCTCTTGGTAGGTGATAGTGGCGTTGGTAAGACAGGTCTCGCGTATCGTCTTACGGAAGACCGCTTTGAACATACTATGTCTACAGATGGCGTCTGGGCTACGCAACTCAGGCTGCCACATGAGTCAGGCAGCAAAGAGATCGAGCGTGAGATCTGGCTGTGGGACTTCGCCGGCCAAGCTGATTATAGACTAATCCACCAACTCTTCATGGACGAGACGGCGTTGGCGGTGCTTGTCTTCAATCCGCAGAGCGAGAACCCCTTCGAGGGGCTCGGGCAGTGGGATAGAGATTTGCAACGCGCTGCCCGGCGACCTTTCAAAAAAATCCTCGTCGCTGGCCGGTGCGACCGTGGGGGCTTGATGATCAGCCGTGGCAACATCGAAGATTTTTGCCAGAAGCGCGACTTCAATCGTTATCTGGAAACCAGCGCCTACACGGGAGACGGTTGTGATGCGCTGCGTAATGCGATCATCCGTGATATTCCCTGGGACGATATTCCCTGGACTGCTTCGCCGCGCATCTTCAAGCTGCTCAAAGAAGAGATCGTGAAGCTCAAGGACGAGGGCAAGGTACTGCTGCGAATAAGCGAGTTGAAACAGCAACTCGAAGTGCGGCTGTCAGGCGAGGCTTTCACGTTGGAACAGCTACGGGCTGTCATCGGATTGCTCGCCGGACCCGGGATCGTCTGGCAGCTAGAGTTCGGTAATTTCATCTTGCTTCAGCCGGGACACATCAATGCTTACGCTGCTGCCGTAATCA
>DASYMM010000320.1:0-8695 GCA_036009085.1 Pyrinomonadaceae bacterium
ACGCGCGCCATCACGTATCGCGTCGCCTTCCTCGTCGAGCAGGGCGTCGCGCCCGCGCGCATCATGCTGGCGACGTTTACGAATCGCGCGGCGCGCGAGATGCTCCGGCGCGTCGAAGAGTTGACGGGCGGAAACTCGAACGCCTGGCGGCGCGTCTGGGGCGGCACGTTTCATCGCATCGCCAACATGGTCTTGCGTCGCCACGCCGCCGCGCTCAACTACACGGAGAACTACACGATCCTCGACGCGGAAGACGCGCGCGATTTCCTGAACGTCTGCGTGGACGAAGCGGGCATTGACACGAAAGCGCGCCGCTTCCCCAAAGCCGAAGTTCTGCAAGACATCATCAGCTTCGCCAACAACACGGATCGCCCCATCCCCGACGTGGTCGCGCGCAACTACCCGCACTTTGAACCCTTGACGCAACAGATCATGCGCGTCGATTCGATCTTCATGGAACGCAAGCGCGCGCGCAACTCGATGGACTACGACGACCTCCTGCTCAACTGGAAACTCCTCCTCATGGAGAAGCCGGAGATCGCGCGGCTCTACGCAGAGCAGTTCGAGCACATACTCGTCGACGAGTATCAGGACACGAACAAGTTGCAGGCGGAGATCGTTGACCTGCTCGCCGTCCAGCACCGCAACGTGATGGTCGTCGGCGACGACGCGCAGAGCATCTTCGCCTGGCGCGGCGCGGAATGGTCGAACCTCTACGAGTTTCCCGCGCGCTACCCCGACGCGCGACAGTTTCGTCTTGAGACCAACTATCGTTCGACGCCCGAAATTCTCGCCGTCGCCAACGTCTCCATCGCGTCGAACCGCAAACAGTTTCCGAAAACGCTGCGCGCCGTGCGTCCTTCGCTCGGCCTCTCGCCTGCGCTCGTTCCCTGTCACGACGCGGATCAACAGGCCGCCTTCGTCGCCGCGCGCGTGCTCGAACTGCGCGACGAGGGCGTGCCCTTGAAAGAGATGGCCGTCCTCTATCGTTCGCATTACCACTCGCTCGAACTGCAACTCGAACTGACGCGGCGCGGCATCCCCTATCAAATCCGCAGCGGCGTGCGCTTCTTCGAGCAGGCGCACATCAAAGACGTGATCAGCTATTTGCGGCTCGTCGCCAACCCGCGCGACGAACTCGCGTGGAAGCGCGTTCTGCGTCTCATCCCGAACGTGGGCGCGGCGACGGCGAACCGCATCTGGGAGCGGATCGGCTACGCGCCCGACCCGCTGGCGATGGTCTTGCGCGGCGAAGCCGATGCTGCCGCGTCGCGTCGCGGAAACAGTTGGGCGGAGTTTCGCGCGCTGCTCGAAGGCTTAGTGTCGAACGAGACGCGCGCCAATCCCGCCAAGCAGATCGAACTCATCCTCGCGCGCGGCTACGAAGCGCACCTCGCCGCCAACTACGAAAACGCCGAGACGCGCCTCGAAGACTTGCGCCAACTCGCGCACTACAGCACGCGCTACAACTCGACCGAAGAGTTTCTCGCCGAACTCGCGCTCCTTGCCACCGAACGCTACGGCGCGCCGCAACCCGTCGCGGGCGAAGAGGTCGTGATGGGCGCGGACGAAGACGAGTTGATCGCGCTTACGTCCGTGCATCAGGCGAAGGGCTTGGAGTGGCGCGCGGTCTTCATCATCTGGGCGGCGGACGGCAAGTTTCCCTCGCCGCGCTCCTTGCGCGATGCGGAAGGCGAAGAGGAAGAACGCCGCCTCTGGTACGTCGCCTTAACGCGCGCGCGCGACCAGCTTTACATCACCTATCCGCTGATGATCACGGACTACAATCGCCAGACCATCGTGCAACGCCCCTCGCGCTTCGTCACCGAAACGCCGCCGGAGTTGTACGAAGTGTGGAGTCTGGAAGAGGAAACGACCGCACTCGACGCGCTGCCCGAAATCAAAGAGAGCGAGCCGGGCGGTTATTTGAATTAACGCGTGAGGCAAAAAAAGTTTTTCAAATATGACCACTGAAAAAATCAACCCGCCGGTTGAGCGCGCGCTCGAAGCACGCGTCAAACTTTATTACAGCCTGCACACTCCGGCGCAGACGCCCGCGCCGCTCCTCGTCGCGTTGCACGGCTACGGCGACAACAAGAACTGGATGATGCGCGAGGCGCGCGAACTCGTGCCTGCCGGATTCGCCATCGCCGCGCTGCAAGGTTTTCATCAACATTTGAAAGAGCCGAAGGAGAAGGGCGGTGAACTGCGCCACGGTTTCGGCTGGCTCACCCCCTATCGCTCGCAGGAGTCAGTCGCGCTGCATCATCGCGCCCTGCTCGACATGATCGAGGAATTAGTTAGAGAGGGCGTCGCCGACCGCGCGCGCATCTTCCTGCTCGGCTTCTCGCAGACGTGCGCGCTCAATTATCGCTTCGCCTTCACGCACGCGAACGTGTTGCGCGGCGTCGTAGGCATCTGCGGCGGCCTGCCCGGCGATTGGGAGACGAGCGAGAGTTACCAGCACACGAACGCCGCCGTGCTGCATCTCGCGGGCGCACGCGACGAGCATTACCCGCCCGCCCGCACCGCCGACTACGCGGCGCGTCTCTCCCTGCGCGCACGCGATGTCGAATTCAAAAGTTATGACGCAGGGCACGAACTCGACGCCGCGATGCGCGAAGACGTGCGCGCCTGGTTGGCGGCGCACACGACGATTAGTTGATAACTGGAAGCGGTCGCATACAAGGAAGACGCATGAAAAGCGAAACCACGAAATAACACGAAACGACACTAAAATTGTTTCGTGTCGTTTCGTGTTATTTCGTGGTTCATGCCTTTCTGTCTTGATGAGAAGTTTTCTAATAGCTTGATAGGCAATGGCCGATGGGCAAAGCGAATCGCCGGAGAGAGGCGGAGATGAAGGTAAGGCCGGATGAGCGTGGACGCGCGATTGAGCGCGTGCGGCGGCGTCTCGTGCGCGGCGGAAGTCCGCGCCTGCTCGTCTCTTTTCTGCTCGCCTTGACGGGCGCAGCCGGGTTCCTCGTCTCGACCGCGCTGCTGCGTCTCGGCGTCACACAGATGTCCGTGCGCTACCCGCTCGCGGTGCTCTCGGCCTACTCGGTGTTTCTGCTCCTGCTGCGCCTCTGGCTCGCTTTGCAACGCCGCAAGACCCGCCGCCGCAGCAACAGCCTCGACCCGCTCTCCGACATGGGCGACGCACTCCCGCATCTCTTCGATGCCGGTGCGAACGTGGCGGGCGACGCCGCACGCGCCACCTTCGGCGGCGGGGCAGACTTCGCGGGCGGCGGCGCGGGCGGCGTCTGGACGGATGGCAGCGCGGCGTTGAGCAATGTGAGCGACGGCGTGAGCGGCAGTGTCGGCGGCAGTGTCGGCGGCAACGCGGGCGGCGGTTCGTCCCTGTTGGACTCTGTGCCGGACGTGGGGCTGGATTTGGATTTAGACGACGGGTGCTTCTGGATCGTGATTCCAATTGCCGCCATCGTCGGCGTGCTCGTCTTGATGTTCTACGTCGTCTATGTCGCGCCCGTCTTCCTCGCGGAGATTCTGGTTGACGCGCTGCTCGTCGCGGGTCTGTACAGGCGTCTGAAGAAAATCGAGCCGCGCCACTGGCTGCGCTCGGTCGTGCGCCGGACGCTCCTGCCCGCCCTGCTCGCCACCGCGCTCTTCATCGCCGCCGGGTATCTCATGGGACGCATCGCCCCCGAAGCGCACTCCATCGGCAGCTTCTGGCGCGAGATCAATTCCCCGAAAGACAGACGTTGAACTCAACTGCCGAAAGACGGACGTTGAAACGAACGGACTCGTGCGAGTATAGTTCACGGCGCATGCCCATCCCTTCCGCGAAAGTGAATTGCCTGAGATGAAATCCACACTGCGTTCCCCGGTCGCACTCCTTCGGCCGGCGTTACTTCTGCTCGTCGTCGCCTCCGTCATGTCGCAGTCGGCCTGCGTTCAATCGGGCGGATCGGAGAAGCAGACGGCGGCGAACGAGGCGGCGATCCGCGCGGTGCTCGAAGCGCAGGCGGCGGCCTGGAATCGCGGCGATGTCAGCGGCTACATGGACGGCTACGAGCGCGCCGAGACGACCACACTGATCTCCGGCGGTTCTGTGACGCGCGGCTGGCAGGTCGTCCACGACCGCTACAAAAAGAGCTACGACACGCCGGAGAAGATGGGCACGCTCGCCTTCAGCGAACTAGAGATCAAACCGCTCAGCGAGTTTTACGCAAGCGTCACCGGACGCTGGCAGTTAACGCGCGCCGGAGACACGCCCCACGGTCGCTTCGCGCTCATCTTCCGACGCACAAACGCCGGCTGGCGCATCGTGCAGGACACCACGACCTCCGAGAGCGAATAAGTTTCAGGTTTCAAGTTTCAGGTTTCAGGTTTAAGAACCAAGAAACTCTGTCTTGAAACTCGAAACCTGAAACTCGAAACCTGAAACCCTTGATGCGCGCCGTCATCAACTGCTCGCAACTCGTTACGCTCGGCGGCGCGGCGCGCCCGCGCGTGGGGGCGGAGATGCGCGAGCTTTCGATCATCGAAGACGGGGCGATGCTCGTCGGCGTGGACGGGCGCATCGCGCGGGTCGGCGCGCGTCGAGAGGTCGAGCCGCACATCACGGATGAGTGTGAGGTGATAGACGCGTGTGGGCGGATCGTGTTGCCCGGCTTTGTGGACGCGCACGCGCATCCGGTGTTTGCGGGGACGCGCGCGAATGAGTTCGAGCAGCGTGCGTCGGGCGCAACGTATCAGGAGATCGCGGCGGCGGGCGGCGGCATCCGTGCGAGCGTGCGTGCAACGCGCGCGGCGTCGGAAGACGAGTTGGTCGCGGCGTCGAAGCGTTACACCGATTGGTTTCTGCGCGGCGGGACGACGACCGTGGAGGCCAAGTCGGGTTACGGTCTGTCTGTGGAAGACGAGTTGAAGATGCTGCGCGCCGTGCGTCGCTTGAACGCGGAGACGCCGCTCCGGTACGTGCCGACATTCTTGGGCGCGCATGAAGTGCCGGACGAATACCGCGCGCGGCGTGCGGATTATGTCGAGTTGATAATTCGAGAGATGTTGCCGCGTGTGGCGGCGGAGCGTCTGGCGGAGTACTGCGACGCGTTCTGCGAGGAGCGCGTGTTCACGTCGGACGAGACGCGGCGCATACTGCTTGCCGCGCGCACGCACGGGCTTGGCCTGCGCCTGCACGCGGATCAACTTTCGCTCTCCGGCGGCGCGCTGCTCGCGGCGGAACTCTCGGCGGCGACCGCAGATCATCTCGAACACACGGACGCGGCAGGCATCGCCGCCCTGCGCGCCGCAGGAATTCAGCCAGTGCTCCTGCCCGGTTCGGTTTACGCGCTCGGCTCGCGCCGGTATCCGGCGGCGCGCGAGATGATCGAAGCGGGACTCGCCCTCGTCCTTGCGACCGACTTCAATCCCGGCTCGTCGCCCACGCCATCGATGCCGCTCGTCCTCTCGCTCGCCTCCACGCACATGCGCCTGACGCCCGCCGAAGGTATCGTCGCCGCGACCGTTAACGCCGCTTACAGTCTCGGGCGCGGGCGCGAAATCGGGTCTCTGGAGACGGGCAAACGCGCGGATTTTTGTCTGCACGACTGCGCGGATTATCGCGAACTGAGCTACTTCTTCGGCATCGAACACGCGCACGCGGTTTACGTGGGCGGGCGGCTCGCCTTCAAGCGCGGGGCTTGAAGTTCTGTCGCAAGATACTGGGCAAAAATAATTGTTGACGCACAACTTATTGTTTCTGTATATTTGCTCCAACACTGGAAAGGAGGTGATCAAAAAACGTATATGAGTTCTTATCACAGTGAGGTGGCTGCGGCCTGACCTCTGGATTGAAAACTTGAATTGGTAGGGTTTTCGTCCGTCCGTCGCTGAAACAAAAGCGGCACACAGGCCAATCCCAACAGTTCACCGGAAAGCCGCCTGCGTTAAATCGCGGGCGGTTTTTCTCTTTCTCACAGTAATTTGGCACATTGGCGGCACACTACCAATCTTTACTGCTTTACCGATAAATACTTACCTTGTGCGTTGACCCATTTGTAATTGTCGAATATTTAACATAGTGAAATGATATGAATATGGAAAATTTTTCACGTCGAGCTTTCATTCGGGAGACGGTGGGTTCGTTATTTACTCTTTCTCTGATCAGCAACCTGGCGAAAGCGCACGCGCTGACCGGAAGTATCAAAACCATTGCTGCTCAATGGCTGATTGAGATGGAACAGGCCAGCAAGGATTTGAGATTAAAGAGAGTGAAGCCGCATGAGTGGCAACAGCAGATTGAGAGCCTGTTAACCCGCGTCGAGCTTTCGGATTTATTGTCGGCTATTGATTACCAACGCTTGTCCAAATCCGCACCCCTTTTCGATGACCACGAATCGGCTGAGGAAATCAGTTTTTCCAAGATTGACGGGCTGCCTTCCGAATTGAGCTTCGTGCCTTTCTTTTACGCGATGAAGAAAGGGGCTGCGATTGTTCCGCACGGGCATCGCAATATGGCAACGATGCACATGGTTTTGAGCGGCGAAGCGCACGGCCGGCATTACGACCGCGTTTCGGACGAGCCTCATCATCTGATTATCAAGCCAACCTCGGACAAGGTATTGATTGCAGGCGGTGTCTCAACAATATCGGATGAGAAAGACAATATTCATTGGTTTAAGGCTTTAACCGAACCCGTCTTTATGTTCAATATCGGGGTTTATGGTTTGAATCCCGCCCAAAGTTTCACAGGCAGAGATTATATAGACCCGTTGAGAGGCCAAAAGCTAAAGGATGGTTTAATTCGCGCCGAGCGTTTGAGTCACGAGAAAGCCTACAAACTATATGGGAAATCTTAATATTCAAGCTAACATTGAATTGTAGAAGACCCGTAGATGCGGCCGGAAAGCTGGCTACATCCTGACCTCTGGATTGAAAACTTGAGTTCGACAGCGTTTTCCTTCGTCCCTCAGCTTGTCAAAGCGCAAGAGGCACACAGGCCAATCCCAACAGTTCACCGGAAGACCGCCTGCGTTAGATCGCGGGCGGTTTTTCTTTTTAGACACCGACTCGGACGCCCCCGCCGGCCCCTCATTTGCGCCGCGAAGAGACTTGACCGTCGCCGCGATTTATCATACAAATTTTAGAATTGCGGGGAAAACTTCTCCAAAAGTTGGGGCAAGTTGCCGCTTCTGATTTTCGTAGTTTGAGAGGTCTCGAACGTGATCGCGGAGAGCCGTATCGGCCAGACTGAAAATAAACTGCTCGCCTTGTTGCCCGGCGAAGAGCGAGATCGCTTGCGGCCTTTTCTCGAATTCGTGGCGTTCGCGCACGGCGAAGTTATCTTTGAGCCGGACGAACCCGTGCAGCGTGCGTTTTTCCCGCAGAGCGGCATCGTCTCGATTGTCGCGCCGTCGGAGAGCGGCGCGAGCGTCGAGGTGGCGATGGTCGGCACGGAGGGCATGACGGGCATCGCAGCCATTCTGGGAGACGGCCTGCCGCAGAACCGACGCGCCGTCGTGCAGGTTGACGCGACCGGCATGTTGATGCACGCAGGCGTGCTCAGGCGTGAATTTTATCGCGGCGGGCGGCTCCAAGAGTTGCTGCTGCGCTACGCGCAAACTTACCTGACGCAGGTTACGCAGTCCGTCCTCTGCCAGTGTTTTCATCATCTCGAAGAGCGGCTCGCGCGCTGGCTGCTGGAATGCCAGTTCAGAACGAACTCGGACGAGTTGCATCTCACACAGGAATTCGTCGCGCAGATGATCGGCGTGCGGCGCGCGGGCGTGAGCGGCGCGGTGTCGCAGTTAAAAGAGAGGGGCGTGATCGAGCACACGCGCGGCACGATCTGGATCATTGATCAGAAGGGCTTGGAAGCCTCCGCCTGCGAATGCTTTCAAGTTATCCGCGCCGAGTTCGCACGCTTCTTCGGCGACGCAGGCCAACTCGTGTCGAACAACTTTTGACCGGGAGACCGGGGCAAGACGCACTCAAGCAAAAACCTTCACCGCAGAGACGCAGAGGACACGGAGGGGGCACAGAGAGTTGAATATACTCTGTGCCCCCTTCTGTGCTCTCTGTGTCTCTGCGGTGGTGAGTCCTGATTCTTAACTCTCAACCCAAATTGTTGTCCTTACTTTTCACTGTTGCTGGTTGGCGGCGACTTTGGCGAGGGCGATGGTGAGGGCTGCCGCGCCCAGACCTTTCACGAGCGTCGGGTGCTCGGCGTAGAAGTTGCTCGCCATGTCTATGATTGAAGGGTCTTTCTGTTCCGCCTGCGCGGCGATCTCCTGCACGGCTTCGGGCGAAACCTGCTCGGCCATTTCCGGCGTCACCTCACGCTGCCCGCTGCCTAAAAGCCCTGCCAGACCGGACGAGCCGCGATTGGCGAGAATTTGCGAGATGACCGTGGGGCCTAGAGTCGAGATGAGCGTGTTGAGAATGCTGGCGCGCTGTGTGCCGTTCGACTGGCCGAAGAGTTGGCCGAGCATGCTGCCGAAGGGCGGCGTCTGGTTTGAGCGAAACGCGGCGGCCAACCCGTCTGCGAGCGCGGATTGCGGCGCGGCCTGCGCGAATTGATCGAAATCGTTGTGCACGTTGTTTGACGGCTGCTGAACATTGCCTCCGCCCTGATACTGCTGTAAAAGTCCGCTGACTTGATCGAACCAACCCATCTGATTTCCACCTTTCGTCGAGTAAAAAAATCCAACCGGCGCGGGCGGCAAACAAAGTG
>DASYMM010000321.1:0-7244 GCA_036009085.1 Pyrinomonadaceae bacterium
CCGCACTGCAACCTGAGCCTCTCCCTCCCAGTACGTTCCGGCAGGCTTGTCAGTAGTTTTAGTTAATGTGTACCCTCTGCGAACAGAATCAGGTAATGAGAATTGATCCGATTATTCGGTTAATAATAGTAGGCAGCTTAATAATTTCAGCAAGTTACGGTTGCCGGATTATAAGTATTTTCAGTTGACCGGACAAGCGAACAGCCGGCGGGGGTTCAAATAACCGGCTTTCACAGACTTTCGCCGTGCAGCGACACAAAAGGACTAAATGAGCGAAGAGAAAAATTTATGGGGCGGGCGATTCACAGGCCGACCCGACGCGGGTTTCGCGGCCTACAACCGTTCCTTCGGTTTCGACCGCAGGCTGTTTGCGTCGGACGTGCGCGGAAGCCTCGCCCACGCCGAAGGCTTGCGCGCGGCGGGCGCGTTGAGCGAAGCGGAAGCGGAACAAATCAAGACCGGACTCGAAACGCTGCTCGCGCGAAGCCAACAGGAGACGGACTTCTTCGACGATGCCGGGACGGCGACGACGGAGGACGTTCATTCGTTCATCGAAGCGCGGCTCGTCGCGCTCGTCGGCGACGCCGGGCGCAAGCTTCACACCGGGCGCAGCCGCAACGATCAAGTGGCGACGGCCTTGCGTCTCTGGCTGCGCGATGAAATTGATGCTATCGAAGCGTCCGCGCGTGCGGCGCAAAGCGCGCTGCTGGATTTAGCGGAGGCGCACGCAGAGGCGGTGCTGCCCGGTTACACGCACTTGCAACGCGCGCAGCCCGTCTTGTGGGCGCACTGGTGTCTCGCTTATTTCGAGATGCTCGCGCGCGACCGCGAACGGCTCGCGGACGCGCGGCGACGCACGAACGTCTTGCCGCTCGGTTCGGCCGCGCTTGCGGGGACGAGTTATCCGATAGACCGTGAGAGCGTCGCACGCGCGCTCGGCTTCGCGGGAGTTTCGCGTAACAGTCTGGACGCGGTGAGCGACCGCGATTTCTGCATCGAGTTTGCGGCGGCGGCGAGTCTCATCATGGTTCACCTGTCGCGTCTGTCGGAAGACATCATCGTCTATGCGACGACGGAGTTTGGCTTTCTTGAATTGAGCGACGCCATCTCTACGGGGTCGAGTTTGATGCCGCAGAAGAAGAACCCGGACGCGCTCGAACTCGTGCGCGGCAAATCCGCGCGCGTCTTCGGCCACACGATGTCGCTGCTGGCGTTGATGAAGGGATTGCCGCTCGCCTACAACAAGGACATGCAGGAAGACAAGGAGGCCGTCTTCGACACGGCCGACACGGTGCGCGCGTCGCTCGAAGTGGCGGCGACGGTCTTGCGGAACGTTCGCCTGCGCGAGGAGCGTGCGCGCGAGGCAGCCGCGCGCGGTTACATGAACGCGACGGAACTCGCCGATTATCTCGCGCGCCGGGGACTGCCCTTCCGCGAAGCGCACGAGGCGGTCGGGCGCATTGTGCTGCACGCCATCACGCGCAAGCTTGAACTACACGAACTCCCGCTCGCAGAACTCAACGCGCTCTCGCCGCTCATCGAAGCCGACGTGTACGACGCGCTCTCGCTCGAACAGACGCTCGCCACGAAGTCGCAGGCGGGCGGCACGTCGCACGCGCGCGTGGCGGAAGCGTTGGCGGCGGCGCGTGCGTCTCTGAATGATTGACGCAGGTTGAAGTTTACTGCGGGTTTAAGGAGTTAACCGCAGAGGCGCGGAGCAAAGCCGCAAAGGTTCGCAGAGAGTCAAATGGTTTTCTCCGCGCTTCCTCTGCGGCTTTGCTCTGCGCCTCTGCGGTGCGTGCTTTAAATAGTCGCCTTAACGTGACGTACGTTCGGCGGCTTCTTCTGCCGTCTCTTGCGTTGCAGGTGGAAGCGGTTGGTCGGGCGTTGACGGCGAGGAAGCGAGCGACCACTTGAGCAGGGGCGGCGTGACGAGCGTGGTGACGATGACCATGATGACGACGGCGGCAAACGTTGCGCTGCCGATGATGGGTTCCGGCGTGCCTTGCGCGTTGGGGAGCATGAGCGTCGCGCCGATGCCTGCGAAGATGAGGCCGACTTCGCCGCGCGGGATCATGCCGAGTCCGACGGCGAGGCGGCTCGTGCCGCGCTCCAGAACCGCCAGCGAGCAGACTTGTTTGCCGATGATCGCAACCGCCGTGAGCGCAGCCGCGAAGCCGAGTATGTCCAGACGCGCGAAGGCGCGCAGGTCAACTTTGAGTCCCATCAAGACGAAGAAGATGGGGACGAGGATGGTCGTCAAAGGCGTGAGCAGTTCGTGCAGGTCGTGTTTGGAGCGACCGTGCATCCGCTCGATGTGCGCCTCTTCGAGCAGTAGCCCCGCGGCGAACGCGCCGACGATGGCCGCCAGCCCAATCGCCGCCGCCGCCCACGACAACACGAAGCAGATCGCCACCGCGAGCGCGAGCAGCACGCCGCGCCCTTCGAGTTTGCCCGCGCCACGGAAGAGGTGCGGCACGAGCAGCCGCCCGGCGAGGAGCGCGACGCAGAGGAAGCCGACGGCCTTGAGCGTGATGACGCCGACGCTTGCGAGCGAGAGCGTCGTGCCTGCCGCCGTCGCTTCGATTGCGCCCTTCACGACGGCGAGAATGATGAGGCCGAGCACGTCGTCAATCACCGCCGCGCCGAGCACGATGCGCGCGACGCGCGTGTTCAGTTTGCCCAAATCCTTGAGCACGCGCGCCGTGATGCCGACCGACGTGGCGCAGAGCGTCGCGCCGATGAAGATGTGGCCGAGCCGCGCCTCGCCGGGAATGAAATAAGCGGCCACGCCCCACCCGAGAAAAAAAGGCGCGACGACGCCCACGCACGCGACCAGCAGCGACGACCAGCCGACTTCCAGCATCTCGCCGAGATTCGATTCCAGCCCGACTTCAAACAGCAACAGGATGACGCCAATCTCCGCGAGCGCGTTCAAGACCACGTCGGTCTTTAGCGGTTCGATCCCTGTGAAGCCGAAGAGGAAGAGGTTGCCGACGAGCATCCCGCCGACCAACTCGCCGAGCACGGCGGGTTGACCCGCGCGCTCGAACAGTTCGCCGCCGAGTTTTGCGACGAGCAGGACGAGCGCGACCCCGATGAGCACGAGCGGACTCAGCCCGTGCCCCGCCGCCGCGCCGCCCGCCTGTCCCGTCTCGCCGCTCGCATAGACGAACGGCGTCGCGCAGAGCACGACGCCTAACAGAATGATTGACCGGGCAACTTTCCGTCGCATACGTAAGCGTTGCAATCTAAACGTTCCAATAGTCGTCGCATCCGCGTCCGGCGCACAGACGAAGAGGGTTGAGCCTTCGCACGTCTGACCGGACGCCTCCAACTCAACCCTCCGTCGTTAATTCCCGCTACCTACTTTTTATCCGCGTCCGTATCAATCGGACGAGCCGGACTGTCGGGCGGCGCGTCCGGGTCGCCGACGGCCTGACCTGCGGGCGAGACGCCGTGTGCCGCAACCTCGTGCGCGAGATGGCTCGCCGCGCGGTCATGCTTCATCACGCTATGCCTGCGTCCGTAGAGGAAGTAGATCAAAAATCCGATGCCGAGCCAGATGAAGAGTCGCCACCAGTTTTCCACCGGCAGCGAGAACATCAACAGCGAGCAGACGAGAATGCCGAGGATCGGGACAAGCGGCACGAGCGGGGCGCGGAAAGGCCGCTCCGCGTTCGGGTGCGTCCGCCGCATGATCAAGACCGCCGCGCAGACCACCACGAAGGCGAACAGCGTCCCAATGTTGACCAACTCCGCGAGCACGCGCAGCGGCAGGAACGAGGCCATGATGCCGACGAAGCAGCCCGTCAGGATCGTGGACTTCCAGGGCGTGCGAAACTTCTCGTGGATCGCGCCGAAGAAGCTTTGCGGGATCAGGCCGTCGCGCGCCATCGCCAGCAGTACGCGCGGCTGGCTGAGCATCATCACGAGCAGCACCGATGTGATACCGGCGACCGCCGCGACGGAGATCATCAGTTCCGCCCAACCGAGGCCGACATGACGGAAGGCGTCGGAGACGGGCGCGTCAATGTTGATCTGGTTGTAGGGCACCATGCCGGTCAAGACGGCGGCGACGGCGATGTAGAGGATCGTGCACAGCACGAGCGAGACGATGATGCCGATAGGCACGTCGCGCTGCGGATTCTTGGCCTCCTCCGAGTGAGTCGAGATCGAGTCGAAGCCGATGTAGGCGAAGAAGATGGTGGAAGCCCCGGCGATCATGCCGACGGGCGCACCCGCGCCGTCCGTCGAGCCGAGCAGCGTCTTGCCGAAGAAGCCGACGCCCGTGTAGCCGTAGGGCGCGAAGCCGTCTTTGAACCAGTTGGACGTGTCCACATAATATGCGCCGACGATGATCACGAAGAAGACCACGCAGACCTTGAGGATCACCATCGCGTTGTTGAACGTCGCGCTCTCGCGGATGCCTTTGACGAGAATGATCGTCACCGCCGCCGTGATGAAGAGCGCGGGCAGGTCGAGGATCGAGCCGGTTCCGACCAGATGACCCGACACCGGATCATAATCGAACGGCGCGTTTGAGAGAGACGTTGGCAGGTGGAATCCGAAGTAGCCGAGGAACGCTTGAAAGTATTTCGACCACCCGTGCGCCACGGTCGCGGAGCCGACGGCGTATTCGAGCACCAAGTCCCAGCCGATGATCCACGCGAACAGTTCGCCGAGCGTGGCGTAAGCGTAGGTGTACGCCGAACCGGCGACGGGCACCATCGCGGCAAACTCTGCGTAGCAGAGCGCGGCGAAGATGCAGGCGATACCGGCGAGCACGAACGAGAGCATCAGGGCGGGGCCGGTCTTGTCGTGCGCGGCCACGCCCGTCAAGACGAAGATGCCCGTGCCGATGATCGCGCCGACGCCGAGGCTCGTCAGTTGGACGGGGCCGAGGATGCGCCGCAGGCGGTTCTCGCCCTTCGCCTCTTCGAGCAGCATTTCGAGTGGTTTCGTTGCAAAAAGGTTGTGTCTTGCCATTAAGTCAGACCTCCGCGAGTTTCTACAGTAGTTTCAAGTTGATGACCGGATCGAATGTTACTCTGACTATGAAATTGAATCTTACTCGATCAAACGCGCCGTTTCGAGTTTTGCCCGACCGAACTCATCCCGGTCACATGAAAAGTTCTTCCGGCTCAGGTTTCTTACACGGTCGCTTCGTCTTCGCGCGCGTCGGCGGAGGGCACGCCGATTTTGCGCCAGAGGAAATAGACCGGAATGCCTGTCAGCACGATGACCAGACCCGGCCACGAAGTCTGCGTCCGGTAGAGCATCAGGACGAGCAGGATAATTGTCGCCGCGACGATGTAGAGCGCGGGCACAATCGGATAACCGAAGGCGCGATACGGGCGTTCGGCATCCGGTCGCTTGCGCCGCAGGATGAACAGGCCGATGATCGTCAGCACGTAAAAGATCAGCACGGCGAAGACGACGTAATCCAAGAGGCTCCCGTAGAGGTTGCCGTAAACCTCGTAACCCGAAGTTGGATCGACGACGGGTGCGCCCGCCGTGCCGCGTTGCCGCGTGCGCGGCAGCACCAGGAGCGCAGCCCACACGCATTGCAGCACGAGTCCCATCGCGGGCACGTGAAACTTGTTCAGACGCGCTGTTGACTTGAAGAACAGCCCGTCGCGCCCCATCGCGTAATAGACGCGCGCACCGGCGAGGATGAGTCCGTTGTTGCAGCCGAAAGTCGAGATGATGATCGCAATTGCCATCATGACCGCGCCCGCGCCGCCGAAGATCGTTTGCAGCGCGGCGGTCGCCACGCGGTCGTCAGGCGCGCTCTGGATGCCCGCGAGCGGAAGCGTCACGAGATAGGCGACGTTAGCCAGAATGTAGAGCGTGATGACGAGTCCCGTGCCCATGGCGAGCGAGAGCGGGATGTTGCGCTGCGGGTCTTTCACCTCGCCCGCCGTAAACGTGATGTTGTTCCAAGCGTCCGCCGAGAAGAGCGAGCCGACCTGCGCGACGCAGAAAGCGATGAAGAGGCCGAATGCGCCGCTCGTCGCCACGACGGGCGAGACGAAGGAGAAATCGGGCGTGATGGGCGCGGCGTTGTGCGGCGTCCAGAATTCGCCGAAGTTCGCGCTGACGGCTCCCGTGTTGTAGCCGACGAGCAGGCCGAGCAGGATGAGCGCGATGAGCGAGAGCGTCTTGGCCGAAGTGAAAACGTTCTGGATCAACTTGCCGAGTTTCAAACCGCGCGTGTTGAGAAACGTCAACAGCACGATCAACAGGATGGCGATGAGTTGCTGCGTCGAAAGACTGATGGCGTAGTTTCGAGAAAGGTTGATCGGCGCGATGATCCAGGAAGTGGGAGAAATTGACGGCACGAGCACGCCGAGGAAACGCGCGAAGCCGACGGCGACCGCAGCAATGGTTCCGGTCTGGATGACGAGAAAGAGCGTCCAGCCGTAGAGGAAGCCCCAGAGCGGCGAATAGGATTCGCGCAGGTAGACGTATTGCCCGCCCGCCTTCGGCATCATGGCGGCGAGTTCGCCGTAAGAGAGCGCGGCGGCGATGGTCAAAAGTCCTGTGACGATCCAGACGGCGAGCAGCCAACCGGCGGAGCCGACCTGCCGTGCGATGTCTGCCGAGACAATAAAAATGCCGGAGCCAATCATTGACCCGGCGACGATCATCGTGGAATCGAGCAGACCCAGACCCCGCACGAAGCCCGTGCGGGTCTGTTCAGCGGGAGCAACTGCTTCGGCCATAGTTCTCCTTCAAGAAAGATACGTTTCGGGTTCAGGCTGCTTCGCGTTGAAGACGATTGGAGCGGCTGCCACGAACAACGCGCCGCAACTGTTTGCACTCGAACGCGCCGGGAGAACTGGCACGCTTGGCTCGGCGACCCTTCGGGTGACTCGCACGGCACAGCAAAAAAGGATGCCAGAGAATCGCACGAATCCCTCTCAATGCGCAAACCTTTTTTGATAAACCATGACGCGGGTGGAAGCTAGGTCTGACGCGCGCATTATACCGATTTCAGGCGAGGTGTCGAGACAATAAAACAGTGACAAGTGACAGGTGACGAGTGACAAGTTAAAACAAAAGCCGTGAATCGTGAATCGTGAGTCGTGAATCGTAAATAATCCAAGTTGCTAGATAAACGCTTTGTCCAAAGCAAAGGCGATGACGAACAGCGAGACCTTCAAGAGAAAGCCGCGAAAGCTGGTCGCATGAATATGACGCGGAAACATGGCTTTAATCTGACTGAAGACAGTCTCGAT
>DASYMM010000322.1:0-4055 GCA_036009085.1 Pyrinomonadaceae bacterium
ATCGAGACTGTCTTCAGTCAGATTAAAGCCATGTTTCCGCGTCATATTCATGCGACCAGCTTTCGCGGCTTTCTCTTGAAGGTCTCGCTGTTCGTCATCGCCTTTGCTTTGGACAAAGCGTTTATCTAGCAACTTGGATTAAATAGAAGAAAGCGGGTTTCCTCTATTTACGTTTGACGATTCGCGATTTACGGCTTTTCTAACTCGTCACCCGTCACCCGTCACTTGTCACTCCCCCTATCGCCTTGACATGCTTACGCGTGGACGTGTACATTTTCGCTCTACCCGGTCAAGCGACGGGTGATTATCGGATCACGCGGGTGATCCACGGGCACGACGGAAACCGAAACCTTTTTTAAAGCCTTTTCAACTTCTAGACGGCTCGCCATCCCCGCCTCGTCCCTCTGGATCATCCGGCAATCACCCCCATATCGCCAGCAGAGTAGGCCGCGCGCTAAAAACATCTTGAGCGCGGTTGACACGCGAGCGCGTGAGTAGTCACGGCTGACCGGAAGGCGCGAAAGTTCTTTAACGCGCCGTGAATTCTAGTAGGAGTCCAAGAGTCCGCATGTCCACTGAAGATAACAAGCTGAGCGCAAGCGAAGCTACTAACGAAAACTCACAAACCGACGCGAGCGACGTAGCCGAAGCAACCGTCACGACGACGGCGACGACGACGGGCGAGCAGTCGAACGCTTCCTCATCAAACACCGCCACCGCCGCCACCACCGCGCCTGTCACCAGCGTCGCCGTCACATCATCGTCTCCGCCCGCTCCGTCAAGCAACGCTCCGACGGCGAGCGCAGCCGACGACGATGACGACGACGAAGACCAGCGCGGCGGCGGCGACTTCGATTTCGGCGCGATGCTCGACCAGTACGAGCAGGAGCAAGCGGCCTTTCAGGAAGGCTCGGTTGTGCGCGGCACCGTCGTCGGCATCAATGATCGCGGCGTGCTGATTGATTTCGGCTTCAAGTCCGAAGGACTCGTTGACCAGCAGGAGTTCACCGAAAACGGCGAGTTGACCGTGAAGCGCGGCGACGAGGTCGAGGTGCTCATCAAGAGCATGGAATCGCAGGAGGGTCAGCCGATCCTCTCGCGCGCCGACGCCGTGCGTATGCGCGCGTGGGACGAACTCGAAAAAGCGCACCGCGACGGCACGCCCATCAAAGGACGCATCATCGAGCGCGTCAAGGGCGGCCTGCGCGTGGACGTTGACGGCGTTGACGCCTTCCTGCCCGGCTCGCAGGTTGATTCGCGCCCCGTCCGCAATCTCGAAAGTTTTCGCGGTCAGGAGATCGAAGCGAAAGTTATCAAGCTCAATCGGAAGCGTTCAAACGTAGTGCTTTCGCGCAAAGCCATCCTCGACGAGCAGAACGAGGGACGCAAGGGCGAGACGCTCGACAACCTCGAAGAGAGCATCATCGTTGACGGCCAGATCAAGAATCTCACCGACTACGGCGCGTTCGTTGACCTCGGCGGCATTGACGGCTTGCTCCACGTCACGGATATGTCATGGGGTCGCCTCCAGAATCCGGCGGAACTCTTCAAGGTCGGCGAAACCGTGCAGGTTAAGGTCTTGAAGTTCGACCGCGAGCGCGAGCGCGTGAGCCTCGGCTACAAACAGCTTCAACCCGATCCGTGGGAATCTGTCGAAGAGCGTTTTGTCATCGGCAGCAAGGTGCAGGGCAAAGTCGCGAGCGTGACGGACTACGGCGCATTTGTCGAACTCGAAGCGGGCGTTGAAGGTTTAGTCCACGTCTCCGAGATGAGTTGGTCGAAGCGCATGAAGCACCCTTCAAAACTCGTCAACGTGGGCGACACGGTTGAGGCCGAAGTGCTCGGCGTTGACCCGAAGGCGCGCCGCATCAGCCTCGGCATGAAACAGATGCAGGCCAATCCGTGGCAGACTTTGCGCGAGCGTTATCAAATCGGCGCGCGTGTCTCCGGTCGCGTGCGTAACTTGACGGACTTCGGCGCGTTCATCGAAGTTGAAGACGGCGTTGACGGACTCGTCCACGTCTCGGATATTTCGTGGAACAAGCGCATCAAGCATCCAGGCGAGGTGTTGAAGAAAGGGCAGGAGATCGAAGCCGTCATCACGAACATTGATACGGAGAATCGTCGCCTGTCGCTTTCGATCAAGGACACGGAGCCGAGTTCGTGGGATCGTTTCGTCAACGAGCATAAGCCGGGCGACATCGTCAAAGGCCGCATCACGCGCTTTGCGAACTTCGGCGCGTTCGTCGAACTTGATGAAGGTCTCGAAGGCTTGTGCCACATCTCCGAGTTGTCGGAGGAGCGCGTGGACAAACCGGAAGACGTGGCGCAGGTCGGGCAGGAGATGGACTTCCGCGTGCTGCGCATCGAGAACGACAACAAGAAGATCGGCCTTTCGGCGCGCGCCGCTTCCAGCGACGAACCCATCGTTGACACGAAGAGCTACTCGACCGAAGCGAAGGGCGGCATGGCCTCTCTCGCCGAACTCGGAAACTTCTTCGCAGCCACGTCCGGCGGCACGAGTTCCAGCCGCGAGGGCAGTTCGACTTCGAGCGGCGAGAGCCGTGAAGCCGCGAGCGGCGAGGCTGGCACAGGCGGCGCAAACGCCGCTCAAGAAGCGTCCGCCGAAGCCGCCCCAACCGATACGGCTGCTGTCTCCGACGACAGCGCGACGGCCGAAGCCGCTCCCGCTGCCGATACCGCTGCGTCTGACGCAACCGGCGATGCCGGCGCGCCTGACACGGGCGATGCTGCACCGTCAGGCGGCGGCGACGCGGACGCGTCAACCGGCGACGGCAGCGATGCTTCGGGCACGACGGACGAAAACCGTAGCTAAACTGTAACTCGATTAAACTTGAAGCCCCGCGCCAACTCGTCTCCGCTGACGGGTTGAAAGCGCGGGGCTTTCAGTTTATCGGGCGTCGCTGCGTCTCGGATGGTCGGCGTCGCGCCCTGTAAGCTATTGCCTGAGAGTTATTTCCGTCTTGCGGGGAACTAACGACTTCTGCTACTGTACAATGCAGTTCCAGAGATTTCGGCAGTGTCACGGCACGCCTTCCGAGAGACGCCGCGACAGCCCGTTTGAGTGGTGAATCGTGAAAGGTAAATGTATGACGAAAGCGGAGTTGGTCGAGGATGTCGCGCGCGCGGCGGAATTGACCAAGAAGGATGCGGAGCGTCTGGTCGAGATCGTCTTCGAGAGCATCATTGAGACGCTCAATCAGGGCGAGAAGATCGAACTGCGCGGCTTCGGCAGTTTTCGCGTGCGCGAACGCGGCGCGCGGCGCGGCCGGAATCCGAAGACCGGCGACCCGGTTGACATCCCCGCCAAGCGCGTCCCCTATTTCAAACCCGGCAAAGAGATGAAAGAGTTGATCAACGAAGAAACCCCCGCCGTCAGTTCATCTCCCAACACGACTTCCACGCCGGCCGAAGCAAACGACACCGACACGACGACCAACGCCAACACCACGCGAGACGAAGACGGCCGCAACGGCCACGCTGGCGGCGAAAACAGCGGCGGCAGCGAGATGCCCCCGGTTCATTGAGCACACAAGGGCGTTAAGGGAGAACGGCGAACGACGTGGACAGGTTATGGACGCCCTGGCGCTATCAATACCTCTCAGGCGAAACCGCCAAAAATAGCGGCGACGATTCTTCTTCCTCCAACTCCTGTATCTTCTGCACGCTCCCGCAAGAAGACCCCTCCCAAGACGAACGCAATTTCATCATCCACCGCGCCCGTCACAATTTCATCATCCTCAATCTCTACCCCTACACCTCCGGTCATCTTCTCGTCATACCTTACGAGCACACTTCCGAACTCGATTCTGTTGCGAAAGAGACTACGGATGAGTTGATGGATTTGGCGAAGCGTGCGCAGAGCGTCTTGCGCGCCGCTTATCGCCCCGACGGATTCAATCTCGGCATGAATCTGGGGCAATCGGCGGGGGCAGGCGTCGCCGGACACGTCCACCTGCACATCCTCCCGCGTTGGACGGGCGACGCGAATTTCATGACGACCGCCGGGGAAACGCGCGTCCTCCCCGAAGACC
>DASYMM010000323.1:0-6819 GCA_036009085.1 Pyrinomonadaceae bacterium
GTCACTTGTCACTCGTCACTGTTTTCACAGTCCCGCCATGTCCCACTTGCGCACGACATCGTTGACGAGCGTGGCGATCTTGTCCGTCACTTTGGCGAAATACTCGTCGGCCTTCTTCTGGTCGAATTTCGGATAGCCCTGACCGGGTTGATAGAGGCCGATGGAAGAGGGGAAAGGCACCGCCGCCCACGTGCCCGGCGCGGGGTAGGGCGTGGCGAGTTCATCTTTGTAGCGTTCGGGATGGACGAGCGTGGGGTCAATGGCCTGCACGAAGGCCGTCTCGTTCCAACCGGCATGGCCGCCATCTTCGCCGAAGACCTGCTTCGTCACGTCCGAAGCGAACGACCACCAGTTGACGACGAGCGTGCGCACTTTGCGTTCGGCTGAGACTTCCGCGGCGACGGAAGTTAGGACGGCGGTTTGCCCGCCGCCGTGGCCGTTGATGATGACGATGTTGCGAAAGCCGTTCCGCGCGAGTCCTTCCAGAATTTGCTTGACGAAGGGGCGATAGGCCGCTTCCGTGATCTGAAACGCGCCGGGATAGGCTTCCATGCTGCCGGTCATGCCGTAGGGCAGGACGGGCGCGATCAAGGCGTTGGTGCGCCGCGCGATCTGGCGTGCGATGGCGAGCGGCGCGGTGTTGTCCGCGCCGTTGTTGACGACGCCGTGCGGCTCAAGCGTGCCCGTCGGCAAAAGCACCGTCTGGATGCGCGCGGGGACGGCTTCGCGAAACTCCATCCAGTTGATGCGCTCCATCTCGCGCGTCGAAACCGTGTCGGCGGGCGACGGCTTCGTCGCTGTCGTCGTCGTCTGCGCGCTCGTCGCCTGCGTTAACAGCGTCGCCAGCAAAAGCAGGAACATCGTCTGCGCTCTTCTCATCATGTCCACACCTCGATCAATTTTGTCTTCGTTTTCGCGTCTTTGCGTCTTCTGTTTTAACTTTGCGCCTCCAGCGAGAACTGCTTTTCACGCTGGAGGCGCAAAGTCAAAACTTAAGGCGCAAAGGAAAGACGGGCGGCGGGTTTCTAACGAACGCTTATTAGCCTATCACACCGAACCAATCGTACAAATTCAACAACTCGCCGAGCGCGAACGAGAGCAGATTCGCCGCCGTGATCGCGGCGAAGTCGCGCCACATCGAGGCGCGCCCGGCTCCGTCGCGCGTGCCGAAGGCCGTCCAGAAGAGCGCGCATTCGGCGAGGGGCGCGAACGTCTCCGCCGTGACGAGATAAGCGAAGCGCGAGGAGTTGCCGAAGACGAGCGGCAGGACGAGTACGACGACGGGATAAGTGCAGGCGGTGAGCCAGAGGCCGGAGAGGAGGCGTCGGCGCGCCGGGTGGCGCGTGGAGAGAGAGAGGAACAGCACGGGCGTCTCGATGGCGACCGTGAAGAGATAGCCGAAGGGGAGAAACCACCAGAGTTGTGCGGCGCGCATCTACACCTTCTAAAGCATCCGCAGCAGAAACGGAGCTTCGGCCAGCACGTGCGCCATGGCGAGCGTGAAGTAGAGGTCGCGCGTCGTCGGGTAGTCGGCGAGAAAGGCGAGCCAGAGCAAGACGACGCAGGCGGCAGATGCGACGAGCACCGTGCGAATCAAACGAGGCCATCCGCGACGCGGATGACGCACGAGCGGCAGCGACTCGAAACGCCACGGCGCACCCTCGCCCGCTTTGAATCCTCCTTTGAGTCCGCCGACGAGCGGCAAGGCGAGCAGCCACACGCTGTAATGAATCGTTTCGAGAAAGACGTGCGTGGCGACTAAGAGGTGGCTCGAAGTGTTTCGCAGAATCTCCGACCCGGCGTGGCGCGTGATGCGCAGGGCGAGCGCGTCTTGCCCCGTGGCGGCGAGCGCGGGCGCGCTTGCGAGTTGCCACCAGAGCAGGCCGACGAAGAGCGGCAGCGTGGCGAGACAGAGGTGATATGCGCGTCGCCACGCGACGGGGCGAGTGCGGCGCAGGTGGCGTTCGAGAAACCAGAGCGCGACGAGCGGGTGCAGGTAGACGAGCGCGAGGCTGAACATTTGCGGCGCGAGCCAGTTGACGCCGATGAGCGCGAGGGCTGCGGCGAAACTCCAAGACCAATCGCGCCGCGCAGACTGCCGCCCGCGCATCCACACGAGCGCGGCGAGCCAAGAGATCAGCAGGCTGTTCCACACGCCCACGGCCAGCGTCCACGCGTCGTCGCTCCACAGCCACGCTTCGCCGAGCAGAGGGATGGCTGCGTAAGTTGCGAGCAGCGTGGCGATGCCTGCGCCCGCGAGGATGAAGAAGTTGCGCGAACGACCCAGACGCGCGGGCAGGCGCGCGAGAAAATAACGCAACTCGAACCAGTTGTGCGGCCCCGCGAAGAGAAAGACCGTGACGATGGACGCGCGCAGCGGCATCCAGCCCGCGAAGATCGCCGACGCCGAAATGAGCGCGAGCGCGACGAGCGCAAACGGCCACGCACGCGCGCCGTCGCGGCTGCTGCTATCGTCGCCGCTGTCTCGTCTCCGCGCGCCCGTCGCCGCCGGGTGCAATTCTAATTGTCCGATGTCTGCCGCTCGTTCCACTTGAACCTACTCGCTTCCCGTCTTCGCAGCCGGAACGATCAACTTGATGACGCGCCCGTCCGGCACGATCTCCACCCTGACCACGCCGTTGAGTTCCTCGTCAGGCGTCGTGGCGTGCGGCAGAGTGCCCGCGTCAACGATGCGTGGCTCTGGCGGCCTCGCGTTGGCGAGAGCCTTGAACGTGAACGCGCCCGCGACGGCAAACACCACGAGCACGCCCACGGCGACCTGCTTTGTCGCCCTTGAACGCGAGCGCGCAAGGAAGACGCCCGCGAAGGCGAGCGAGAGAGAAAGGAAGACGCCCGCGATGATCGTCTGCGACTGTCGAGACGAACCGGCGGAAACGGCGGCTGCGTCGGAAGCGGCGTCGCGCTCGAACTCGGAGCGCAGTTCGCGCAGCACGCTCTGCGAAATTTGTAGGCGCGCTTCCGTGGCATCCGTGCGCGATTCGATCAACATGCGTGCGGGCGGAAGCACGCGCTTGGCGGCGCGTGGAGTGGCCGCCGGCTTCGGTTCGGGAGCGGGGATGTCTGCGAAGGCGGTCAGTGGCGCGAGCGCGAAAAAGGCGAGAGCCACACTGCAAAGTCGTAATTTCATGCTGGATGATCCTTTGTGAGTCGAGCGTTAAGAAGCTTGTTTGAAAAGTCCCGAAGGGGCTTTAAGAAACTTCTCAAAGAGCTTCTCAAAAAACTCAGTCGGCGCGATCAAATGTTACCGCGGCGAGGCACAAGTTGAGACGAGATGAGACGTGCGCGGGGCGCGACGGTTCGGATTAGTCTTCCGGCAGCCGCGCACAAAGTATGGCACGCCTCCTGTGTTGTCAAGATGCACAACCGGCGAGGGTCGGGCTGCTTGCTGTTTGAACGCGGCGGGGCAACTCGCCTTGCGCGTCAAACCCAAAAATCGCTTCGCGCCCGTTGCGACTTAGTTGACGCGCACGCCGCTTCGGTTGCCACGCGCCGCGTTGCCACGCGCCGGTTGTGGCGACGGTCTCCGGCGGGCGCGGGAAGTTAGTTGCGAGGCGTCTCGGTCTAAAGATATATTCTCCTTCGTTCCGAACGCCGTCCTCGAAGCAGAGATTCGCCTTCAGGCTGCACCCGTCGAAATCCATTTCTAAATTGGTCTTCGGACGCCCGCGTCCGGGAGGAGAGAGCCTTGAGCCACACTAAAGAAGAAGCAGAGCGAAGTTCGACAATCAATCGCAGGGAATTTCTCGAAACGAGCCTCACGGTCGCCATCGCCGCCGCAGCCACGGCGACGCTCGCGAGTCCCGCGCGCACGCACGCCGCCGAACATCTCGCGCCGGAGTCTGCGACGACGACGAGCGCGGCGCGCGCTTTCGAGTTTGAAGAGACGACCATCGCCGCCTTGCAGGACTCGATGCGCGACGGGAAATTGACGGCGCGCGAACTCGCGGAGAAGTACATCGAACGCATCGAAAAATTCGACCGCAAGGGCGCACGCCTCAACTCCATCATCGAACTCAACCCCGACGCGCTTTCGCTCGCCGCCGAACTCGACCGCGAACGCAAAACCAAAGGCGCGCGCTCGCCCCTGCACGGCGTCCCCATCCTGCTCAAGGACAACATAGACACAGCCGACCGCATGCGCACCACCGCCGGTTCGCTCGCGCTTGCAGACACGTTCGCGCCGCGCGACGCCTTCATCGTCGAGCGTCTGCGCGCGGCGGGCGCGGTCATACTCGGCAAGACGAATTTGAGCGAGTGGGCGAATTTTCGTTCGACGCATTCGTCGAGCGGTTGGAGCGGGCGCGGCGGGCAGACGCGCAATCCTTACGCCATTGATCGCAACCCGTGCGGTTCGAGTTCCGGTTCGGGCGTGGCCGTCGCCGCGAACTTCGCCGCCGCCGCCATCGGCACGGAGACCGACGGCTCAATCGTCTGTCCTTCGTCGGCGTGTTCGCTCGTCGGCATCAAGCCCACGCTCGGCCTCGTCAGCCGTTCCGGCATCATCCCCATCTCGCACAGCCAGGACACCGCCGGGCCGATGACGCGCACCGTCGCAGACGCCGCACTACTCCTGAACGCGCTCACGGGCGTTGACCCGCGCGACCGCGCCACGCAAAACTCGCGCGGCAAGTCGCAGGCCGACTACACGCGTTTTCTTGATGCGAACGGTTTGCGCGGCGCGCGCATCGGCGTGGCGCGCAAGTTCTTCGGCTTTAACGACAAGGTTGATAAGTTGATGACGGACGCGATTGACGCTTTGAAGCGCGGCGGCGCAATCGTCATCGACCCGGCTGATCTTCCTTCGCACGGCAAATACGACGATTCCGAGTTTGAAGTGTTGCTCTACGAGTTCAAGGCCGACCTCAACAAGTATCTGGCGGAGCGCGGCGGGGGCGCGCCGCGTTCGCTCAAGGAACTTATCGAATTCAACGAGCGCAACCGCGAGCGCGAGATGCCCTACTTCGGACAGGAAATTTTCTTAAAGGCGCAGGCGAAGGGCGCGCTCACGTCGAAAGCCTACCTCGCCGCGCTCGCCAAAAACCAACGCCTCTCACGCGCCGGAGGCATTGACGCCGCGCTCGCCAAGCATCGTCTCGACGCGATCATCGCGCCCACCGGCGGCCCGCCGTGGACGACCGACCTCGTCAACGGCGATCATTTTTCGGGCGGCAGTTCCACGCCCGCCGCCGTCGCCGGATACCCTAACATCAACGTCCCTGCGGGCTACGTCTTCGGCCTCCCCGTCGGCATCTCTTTCTTCGGCACAGCCTACAGCGAACCCGTGTTGATCAAACTCGCCTACGCCTACGAGCAGGCCACCAAGCACCGCCGCCCGCCGCAGTTTACGGACAGTGCAGACTTGCGCGATTAGGAATTGGAGACGAGCCTATGATCATCACAACGGAATATGTGGACATCACAGTTGGCGGCAGCCCGATGCGCATGTGCGTGGCCGCGCCGAAGCCGGAAGGCGCGTATCCCGGCATCGTTTTCTACTCGGACATTTTTCAACTGACGGGCGTGATGCTGCGCGCCACGGCGCGACTCGCCGGATACGGTTTCGTCGTCGCCGCGCCGGAAATTTATCACCGCCTCGAACCTCCCGGCACCGCCATTCCCTTCCACGACGCGGGGCGCACGCGCGGACTCGAAGACGCAGCGAAAACTTCGGTCGCAGACTTCGACGCGGACTGTCGCGCCGCGCTCGACTACCTCGCCGCGCACACGCGCGTCTCGCGTGGCAAACTCGGCGCAGCCGGATTCTGCCTCGGCGGCCATTTAGCCTTTCGCGCCGCCCTCCAACCCGACGTGCGCGCCACCGCCTGCTTCTACGGCACGGGGATTCATAACGGCAAACTCGGAAGCGACGACGACGCCGGATCGCTCGCACGCGCAGGCGAGATTCACGGCGAACTGTTGATGGCCTTCGGCACGCTCGACCCGCACGTGCCGGAAGAAGGCCGCGCGAAGATCGAGCACGCGCTCAATGAAGCGAAGGTGAGCTATTCATTCAAACTCTACCCGGCAGAGCACGCCTTCATGCGCGACGAAGGCGCACGCTACGATGCGCAGGCGACCGACGAGGCTTTCGGCGAGATGATCGCCCTGTTCCGTCGTGCGTTTGCGTCCTAGTTTATAAATATACCTGGCTCACCTTTGGGTATTTCTAATTAGAACCTCTAACCAAACTTGGCGAGGCAAAGAACTGAACCACGAAACCACACGAAACAGCACGAAACAGAGTTCGTGTTATTTCGTGTCGTTTCGTGGTTACGGGTTTTGTTAGCCGCTCTTAGTATATCTTGAGAAGAATGATCCGAGCATCAAAACTCGCTTATCGAATTTCAGCTTTCCCCCTGCGAGCTTCGCACGCGCATCGTCAATCATCGCGATCAGTTGTAAATCAAATCGCGCGTACTCTTTTTTGCCGGTCGTCATTGCGTCGCGGTCGAGCGCGTGCGTGTAAATCTTCCAATCGGTTTGGGGGCGCGGAAAGACAGGCGTTAAAAGTGCGACTCCAAGGCGGTCGGCGATTTGAGAGTTTTGCTTGATTTTTCGTTTGACATCTTCTTCGTGAACTTTGAAATCGTCGCTGAATTTCACACTCCAACCAATAATAAGTTAGTCGAGTTGAGTATATTTATACCTTGAGTTTGAAGCCGTGCGTTGGCTTCACGGTTTGCATTTGAAGTATGGCGCAGGCGGGTGATAGTTTTGGTGCGTGTTGCCGCAAGAAGTTAATTCCACATTGACGGCGTGGTTGCCCGATCTGCTCTACACGGGCGGCGGGCGATTCCA
>DASYMM010000324.1:0-3886 GCA_036009085.1 Pyrinomonadaceae bacterium
CACGGTGGCGGGGAGAGTCGTTGATAGCCGCGGCGACGGCGTGGCGGGCGCGGAAGTGGAGTTGCGGAACGTGGCGACCGGACTCGTGCAGCGGCAGGCGAGCAACAGCGTGGCGCAGTATGTCTTCTCGCCCGTGCTGCCCGGCGAGTACGCGCTCGTCGTCCGCATGCAGGGCTTCCGGCAGGCGTCCATCTCCGATCTCAAAATCGAGGTCGCCAAGTCTTATAGCTTCGACGTGCGGCTTGAAGTCGGCGACGTGTCGGAGACCGTGAGCGTCGTCGCGGGCGGCGGGCTGGATTTGCAAAAGTTGGACGCCACTGTCGGAAGCGTCGTGGCGAGCATGTCTTTGCTCGCCCTGCCGTCTCTGGAGCGGAGCGCGGTCGAGTTTCTGACACTTCAACCCGGCACGATCCCCGAAGCGGGCGATGCCGACAACGGCTCGCGCGGCGGCGCGGTGACGGGCGCACGCACAGACCAGAGCACCTTTACGCTCGACGGCATAGACATCACGGAAAACTCTACGGGCGGCGGCGCGGGATTCCGCACGATGATCCCCGTGCCCGTGGAGAGCGTGGAAGAGTTTCGCGTCGGCGTGACGAATCTGAACGCGTCGTTCGCGCGCTCGTCGGGCGGGCAGGTCTCGCTCGTCGGGCGTCGCGGCTCGAACGAGTTTCACGGCGCGGCCTACTGGTATCACCAGAACGACAACCTCAACGCCAACAGTTGGACGAACAACCGCAGCGGCATCCCCGAACCGGAGTCGAAAGACAACCGTTACGGCTTCCGTCTCGGCGGCCCCCTGCGCCACAACCGCGCCTTCTTTTTCGTCAACTACGAGGGGCGCAATTTCCCGCGCTCCTTCGACGTGACGCGCATCGTGCCAACCGACACGCTCCGTCAAGGCATCGTCCGCTTCCGCGATAACGCCGGGCGCATCGTCTCTTACGATCTAGCCTCGACAACGCTCTGCTCGCCGACCGGCAACCGCCTGTGCGACCCGCGCCGTCTGGGCTTGAGTCCGAGCGTCGCCGCGCTCTGGTCGCTCTTGCCGCAAGGCAACGACCCGTCGAGCGGCGACGGTTTGAACACCATCGGCTTTCGCTCAACCGCCTCCGCGCCTCTGGAGAACGACTACGTCGTCTCGCGCTTCGACTACAGCCTCACGCCCGCGTGGTCGCTCAACGCTTCGGCCACCTACGCGCGCCGTCTCTCCACGCTCGGCGGCGCAAACGGCCTGCGCCAGCAACTCGACATACGCGACGGCAATCGCGCCGTCTTCACCGGCGACGCGCCGCTTCGTGGACAGAACGCGACGCTCGGCCTCAACGGCTCGCTCACGCCAACCTTCAACAACAGTTTCAAGTTCGGCTGGACGCGCGACCGTCAGGCGAGCGACAACATCAGCCCGTCCGTCGCGGCGAACCTTTTGGCGATCCCCGGCACGAACACGGCGGCGGGGCGCGTCGCGCTCAACATCGGCGGCGGCAATCTCGATCAACTCCTGAGCGAGCCGATTGACGTTGACAGCCAGCGCGCACGCACGCAGAGCAACGACAACGAATCCTTCCAGTTCATCTACGACGGCACGTGGCTCAAGGGCAGCCACACGGCGCAGTTCGGCCTGAACGCGCGACGCGTCTTAACGCGCCACGTCCGCAACGATAAGGTCGCAGGCTCGCTCGCCTCGCTCGTCGCAGACGTGTTTCGCGGCAGCAACATCCTCATCCCCAACACCTCGCGCCCGCCCACCTGCTCCGCGCCCAACCAGACCAACTGCCTCCGCGCAACCGATGTCGGCCAGTGGGACGCGCTCTTCGCCGCGACGACCGGCATGGTTGACACGATCAGCGTCCTCACCATCCGCGATGGAGACTTAAACCCGCTGCCCTTCGGCACGCCCCTCTCCGCAGACACGACGCACAACACTTACGACTTCTACCTCCAAGACACATGGCAACTGCGCCCCACGCTCGCCCTCACGCTCGGCCTCTCCTACGGCTGGCAGCGACCGCCCGTTGACAAGTCCGGCCGACAGACGCGCATGATTGACGCCGCGACGGGCACGCCGCTCACTTACTCGAACTACATCGAACCCAGACGCGAGGCCGCGCTCCGTGGCGAGATTTACAATCCGCGAATTGCCTTTGAGCCTGTCAGTTCTGCGGGCGGCGAACTCTTCAAAACCGACTGGAACAACTTCGCGCCGCGCATCGCCGTCGCTTGGAATCCTTCGTTCTCGAAAGGCGGCTTCTTCGCAAGTCTCTTCGGCGACCGTCGCACCGTCCTGCGCGGCGGCTTCGCCGTCGTTTATGACCGCATCAACACTTTCGAGTCGGTCATCATCCCCATGCTCGGCGTCGGCTTCAATCAAACCATCAACCTGCGCGCGCCCGCCTGCAACTCGACGGGCGCGGGCGGCGCGGGTTGCACCCCGAACGCCACCGCGCCCGCCTCAGTCTTTCGCGTTGGCGTTGACGGCACGCTTCCCCTGCCCGCGCTCGCGGCGGCAAGCGTCCCCTTCACGCCCTCGCAGCCGTTCGGCGAAACGCTCTCCTTCCAGATTGACCCAGACTTCGACGTGGGCGAAAACTACAGCTTCGACGTGACACTTCAACGCGAACTCCCGCACGGCACGACGCTCGAACTCGCCTGGATCGGTCGCCTCGGGCGCAAACTTCCCGCCAGCGTCAACTTCAATTCGTCGCCCTACTTCCAACTCGACGCGCGCTCCGGCCAGACCTTCGCGCAGGCTTTCGACACGGTCGCGCAACTCCTGCGCGCAGGCACGCCCGCCGCGAGCATCCCCGCGCAAGCGTGGTTTCAAAACAACATCCCCGGCGGCACGGCGCGCGTCATCACCGGCAACGAGGCGAACTTCATCAACGGCAACGTCTCGAACATCTTCCAGACGGTAGACCTCGCGCGCTTCGCCGCCGGTCTGACGCCCTTCAACAACCTGCAAAGCCAGACCGCCTTCGTCCGCACGAGCATCGGTCGCTCAAACTATCACGCGCTCGCGCTCATCCTCCGCAAGCGTCTCTCGCGCGATCTAATGTTCGACTTCAACTACACCTTCTCGAAGTCGCTCGACCAGACAAGCGCGTTGCAGAACTCCACCAACACTTTGCAGAACGCCTTCGCGCCCGACTTCGACTACGGCGCGTCAGACTTCGACCGCACGCACGTCTTCAACGGCTCTTTCCTCTACGAACTGCCCGCCGGTCGCGGTCGCTGGCTCGACGCCGGACGCCTGCTCGACAAGTTCGTCGGCGGCTGGTCGCTCGCAGGAATATTTCGCGCCGCTTCCGGTTTGCCGCTCATCGTCTCGCAAGGCGCGAGCGCGCTCGGCGGCGGCGCAACGCTCTCCGCTCCAAGCGGCGCGATCCCCGTCTCCGCTCCGGGCAGTTTGAGGACGGGCGTGAACGAGGGAGTCGTCGGCTCAAACAACGTCGGCACGAACGGCGCGCCCGCTACTGGCGGTTCGGGCATCAACCTCTTCGCCGACCCGGAAGCGGCCTTCAACAATTTCCGACGAATTTTGCTCAGTCAGGACGGGCGTTCCGGCAGGTCGAACCCCTTGCGCGGCTTCTCGATGTGGAACTTAGACCTCTCGCTCGCCAAGACGACGCCGCTCACCGAGCGCGTCGCCGCGCGCTTCTCTCTCGACTTCTTCAACGTCTTCAACCACACGCTCTTCTCCAACCCCGTGCTCGACCTGACCAACCCGCGCAGCTTCGGAGTCGTCACCCAACAGAACGTCCCGACCCGCCGCGAGTCTTCAAGCCGCTGGATTCAATTCGGCCTGCGCCTCGAATTTTGACGGCTGATGGCTAAACAGTAAGACTCACCGCAGAGACGCAGAGCCAGGCCGCAGAGAGACGCAGAG
>DASYMM010000325.1:0-6197 GCA_036009085.1 Pyrinomonadaceae bacterium
GCCCGCAGCAGTGAGCGCGCTCAGGTAGCCGCCCGCAGAGCCGTCGGGCAGGATGATGACGTTGTACTGATCGAGGTTGGCGCGGCGCAGGTTGGCGATGGTCATGGGCGTGAAGTCGACGCCGTAGCGGTCGAACATCCACCACATCGCACCGTAGCCCGTCTGGTTCACGGGGTCGTCGGCGACGACGATGATGCGCGGTCGCTTCAAAGAGATGACGTTCTCCGAGCCGATGCTCGTGTCGCCCGTCTCGATGAAGCCGGAATTGACGGCGGTGACTTCGACGCTCGCCTCGCGCGCGAGCCGCGCAATCGCTTCGTGTAGCGTGTCGGGGTTGCGCGAGACGCGCACGACGATGGTGCCGCGCGGCCAATCGCGCCCGCCCGCGTTCAGCGTGCGCGTGGCGACGGCGAGCCGGTAGTTTTCGCGTTGCAGGCGATAGGCGAGCGAGGCCGCGCCGTTCGTCTCGTAAGGGATGATGTAGGCGACCGTGGCGCGACCCGACACGCCCAGGCGGCGCGAGAGCAATCTTTCGCCGGAGGCGCGCAGCGCGTCGGCCGTCGTCTCCGAAGCGGTTGACGCAGGACGCAGCGCGATGGAAGCGACCGATGCCGCGTCGCCCGTCCAGTAGGCTTCGACGCCGAAGACGAGCGGCAGCGACCAGGCCGTCACGTCGTAAAAACCGTAATCCTCTTTCGCCGCGCTCGCGCCGCGCCGCTGGTTGCGCGCGAAACGCGCGAGTTGATCGCGCACGAAGTTGGGATCGAGTTCCGTCTCCGGTTCGAGCAGGGCTTTGGCGAGACGCTTCTGCGGCTGCGCGAGTTCCACGATGTATGAGCCGGCCGGAAACGTGCGCGCCGCGCCGCTCGTCGCGGAAGATGCGCCGCCCGCGTACGAGTGCGCGTTTGTCGAACGAAACGCGTCGCTCGCCATGCTCACTTCAATCCCCGAACGCAAGAGCACGTCGGCCAGATCAGCCGCACGCCCCGGATCGCGCCCCGGCACGACGACGATGCGCCGCATCGCCTCGCGCCTTCCCTCTTCGAGCGCGCTCTGTTTGAACTCGTAGAAATCCTTGAGCCGCGCTTCTCGATTGCGCGCCGCCACTTCCAAAGTCGTCATCGAGGCGATGAAATGTTTGGCGATCCCCGAACGCAGGGTGACGATGGTGTCGTCGTCGCGCCGCCACGCGTAGCCTTTCGTGCCGCCGCCGTCGGTTTCGTAAGTCATGCCCGTCGCGCCGTTCAGGGCAGGCCACGAATCCCAGAAGAAGGGGCCGAAGAGGTCGTACACGTCGCGCACGTAATAGTCCCAGTTGCGCGCGTCGAACTGCGCGGCGTTGGCGCGGCCAAACTCCGTGAGCCAGCGCGCGGTCTGCGCGGGCGGCAAATTCGGGTTGACGGGGAGTGCGGCGGGCGGGAAGAAATACTGCGAGGGCTGCCCGTGATGATCCACGAAGAGTTGCGGGTTCCAGTCGAGATAGGCGCGCTGGAGGTTCCGCGTCTCGATCTGCGTGGCGGCGAGGTTGTCGCGGTTGAGATCGAAGCGGTAATGATTCGCGCGCCCCCAGACCGACCAAGGCTCTCGGTGCTCGCCCGCGAGCGGGTCGGAATTGCCCATGCCGAAGGAGTTGTACCACGTGACGAAACGCTCGTGGCCGTCCGGGTTCGAGCAGACGTTGACGAGCACGATTGAGTTCTTGAGAATGTCGAGCGTCGCCTGCTCGTTCGACGCGGCGAGTTGATAGACGACCTGCATCATCGCCTCGAACGACGCCGACTCGTTGCCGTGAATCGTGTAGCTCATCAGAGAGATGAGCGGCATCTCTGCGGCGATGCGCGCGGCGTCCTGTTGCGAAGTCGAGCGCGGGTCGGCGAGGCGCGCGATGTTCGCCTTGATCTGTTCGAGACGCTGCAAATTTTCGGGCGCGGAGATCACCAGAAAGTGCATCATGCGATGCTCGTTCGTCTCGCCGATGTCGGTGATACGCACGCGGTCGGGCGCGGCCTGTGCGATGCGTTCGATGACGCGTTCCATCGTCGCGTAGTTGGTGTGAAAGTCGCCCACGTCGAAGCGCGTGGTGACTTGCGGGCGCGGGACGTTTTCGCGATAGGGGCCGCGCGCGTAGAAGTCGAAGCGCGAATCGTCGCGCTGCGCCTGTGTGTGCGTGACGCAGGAGAGGACGAACAGGGCTGTGAGCAGAAGGAGAGCGCACGAGGAGCGGGCGGAACGACTGTTCTGGAGCATTCGTCAGGCAACTTTCTGTTTTTCGAGAGTTGGATAAAGACGGCGACGATATTACCCTGTCACAGTCTTGACACTCAAATAAAAGTTCGACTTGAGACGAACTGCCGAACATAGAAACCATGAGCGATAATCTGTTGAACGAACAACGCGCGGGACGTTGCCCGCGTTGCGACGCCGCCGGAAGCTTGCGCGCGTGGAGTGAACTCGAAGACGAGGAGCGCGAGGTTGTGCGTCGCCTGCCCGCGTCCGCCGTCTATTCACAGGAAGAACGCGCGGCGCGACACCGTTGGTGCGTGCGCTGCTGGCACGAAGAGACGGGCGGCGCGCCCCTTGAGGCATGAAACCGAAGCAAGAAAATCAGTTCCACCAATCCCAACGAATCTACGGAGCATCAACATGAAAAAGCTTTGCGCCTGTTTATTCACAGTCCTCTTCCTCACCGGAGCTTCTTCGACTCTCGCACAGGGCAACCGGGAGAACGCCGCTCCGAAACGCACCATCGTCATCAAAGCCGCGCGCATCTTCGACGGCAAAAACGAACGCCTCACCACGCCCGGCGTGATCGTCGTCTCCGACGGGAAGATTCAGTCGCTTGGCGTGAACGCGCAGATTCCGGCGGACGCGGAGGTTATCGATCTCGGCGCGGCGACGCTCCTGCCCGGCTTCATGGACGCGCACACGCACATCACAGGCGAGGCCACCGACGATTGGAAGCAGGACGAACTCGACGCTTTCAAAAAGTCCATTCCCGAACAGACGCTCGACGCGACCGTCCATGCGCGCAAAACTTTGATGATCGGCTTTACCACCATCCGCGATCTAGGCTCCGGCGATCTCATCGACATCGGACTGCGCAACGCGATTCGCAACGGCAAGGTCGAGGGGCCGCGTATCCTCGCAGCCGTGCGCGCCATCGGCGCGACGGGCGGGCACTGCGACCCGACGGGCGGCTATCGTCCCGGTATCTTCGACCGCAGCACAGGCATCGAAGACGCCGTCGCCAACGGCGCGGATGCCGTGCGCGCCGCCGTGCGTCTGAACATCAAACGCGGCGCGGACGTGATCAAAGTCTGCGCCACGGGCGGCGTGCTCTCTCTGACGGGCGATGTCAACTCGCCGCAACTCACACAGGCCGAACTCGACGCACTCGTTGACGAAGCGCACGCGCTCCGGCGCAAGACCGCCGCCCACGCTCACGGCGCGGAAGGAGCCAAGCGCGCCATCCGCGCAGGCATTGACTCCATCGAACACGGCTCGTTTCTCGACGACGAGGCGCTCGACATGATGAAGGCGAAAGGCACTTATCTCGTCGCCACGCTCATGGCTCCGCAGGGCATCCGCGAGAAGCTCGACCGTGGCCTCTACATGCCGCCGAACGTCGAAGCCAAGGCGCGTGCGGCGATTGCGAGCATTCAAGGCATGTTCCGCAAGGCGGTGGCGAAACAGATCAAGATCGCCTTCGGCACGGACGCCGCCGTCTATCCGCACGGGCGCAACGCAGAAGAGTTTCGCCTCATGGTCGAACTCGGCATGCGCCCCATCGACGCGCTGAGAGCCGCCACTTCGGTCAACGCCGAACTCTTCGGCCTCTCAGATCAACTCGGCACGCTCGCCCCCGGCAAACTCGCCGACATCATCGCCGTTCCCGGCGACCCCACGCGCGACATACGCGAAACCGAACGCGTCTTCTTCGTCATGAAAGAGGGCGTCGTCTATAAAAACGACAAGCCAAAGTGAAGCGAAGCAATATCATCGGGGAACGCGTGCTGGATCACGCCGTGCGTTAGGTTTCAATGCTTGTGATGTGCGCGTAGGCGGCGCGGATCGCTTTCGTGCGTTGCTCAAGTTCGGCGAGGAGCGCGGCGGCTGATTCGTAGTCGGCGGCGCGCGCGAGGTCTCTGAGGACGGCGTGGTCTGCGGCGGCGGGGAGGCGCGACGAGCGACCGGCGATGAGGCGCAGGTGATGATCGAGTTTGCGTAGGGCGGCGTAGCCGGCGGCGAGCGTTTCGTAGTTTGCGGCGTCGAGCGCGTGTGCGTCGCGCAGGCGAGCGAGCGTCGTCCGTGTCGAACGATCCCGGCCTTCGTCCTCCACGTCGTCGCGCAGTTGCAGGTAGCGCGCGGCGAAATAGACATCGAGCACGCCGCCCGCGCCGAATTTTATGTCAATCGCGCCGCGCGACGCCTGATGCGACGCGCCGCGCTCTCGTTCCAGACGCTCGCGCACGCGCCGCGTCTCCAAGCGCAACTCCTCTCTGTCCGCGCCCCGCGCCCGTTCGTGGATCACGCTGCGCGCCTCGCGTTCCACGGCGCGCCCCAGTTCGAGGTCGCCGCCCACGGCGCGCAGTTTCACATAAGCGAGCCACTCCCACATATCCGCGCGCGTGCGCAGGTATTCCACGAACGAAGCGGAACTGCGGACGAGCGCGCCGTTTTTCCCGTCAGGCCGCAGGCGCAAATCCACTCGATAGAGATAGCCCGCACGCGTCAAACTCGACAGAGCGGAGACCATCAACTCGACAAGGCGCGTGTAAGCTTCGTCGCGCGTTAAAGCGGCGACGGGCGAAGGCACTTGTGAGTCGTAGACGATGACGAGATCGAGATCGGAGCCGTAATCCATCCCGCCGCTCGCGAGGCGACCCAAGCCGAGCACGGAGAGACGCGGCCCCGCCGCGAGATTGCCGTAACGCCGCGCCATCTCGCGCCGCGCGACGAGGTAAGCGGCGTTGATGCTCGCCGTGGCGAGTTCGGTCTGCAAACGGTTCGAGTCGGCGTGCGGGAGTTCGCCCAAAGAGTCGCGCGCTCCGATCTCGACGAGCAACTGCGACCAAGCGCGGCGCAGCGCGATCAACTCCTGCCGGAAACTCCCTTCGCGATCAATCTCGGCGCGCAGGAGCGCACGATAGTCGCGCTCGCGCACCGCCTCCGCGCTCGTGAGCAGCGAGTTGATCAAAGCGGGGTTGCTCGCGAGCATCTCGCCGAAGAATTCCGACGCGCCGCAGAGACGGACGAGCGAGCACAAGTGAGCCTCGGAAAGTTCGACAACGGTGTTCGATTTATCGAGCGAGGCGGCGACGCGCGCGACGTAAGAGAGCGCACGCCGCGCATTGAGCGAGCCGGCGTGCGCCGCTTCGTGCAGGAGCCGCGCGACACGCTTGCCCGCATCGCTCTCGGAGGCGGGCGCGTGTTGGTTGAGATCACTGCTGTCCGAAATGAGTCGCGTGGCGAAGACGTTCGCGGCGGCGAGCGTGGCGGCTGTGTCCGCGTCCGCGTGCGGAGTCGTGGCTTCAAGACGCGACGCACGAGACGGAGCGGCGTGCGCGTTCGCGTCAGCAGTAGCCGCAACGTCCGGTTCATCAACAGCAGACGCAGCAGCTTCATCAGCAACGGTCGCAGTAGTGTTGAACGCGGCTTCGTCAGTTGCGATGGCGGCTTTGTCTTTCGCGTGCTGCGGGATGGGCGCGGGCGGCGGCTGTTGAGTTTCGCCGAAGACGCGTTCGTAAGCGGCGCGGACGCGCGTGGTGTGGAGCGCGAGCGCGAGATTGAATTCGGCGAGTGCGTCGTGCGCGTGGAAATTCATGCGGCGGGCGACGAGCGCGCGTCGCTCCTCTTCGTCGGGCACGGAATGAGTTTGCAGGCCGTGCTCCATCTGCAAACGGTGTTCGAGCATGCGCAGGAAACTGTAGGCGTCGGAGAGTTCGGTGCGCTCGCGCTCGGTGATGAGGTGGCGGTCGGCGAGACGACCGAGACTGATGAGCGTGTGCGGCGCGTGGAGCCACGTGTCGTCCGCGCCGTGCGCGAGTTGGAGTGCCTGCGCGATGAACTCGATCTCGCGTATGCCGCCGCGACCGAGTTTGACGTTGTAGCCGCGCGTGCTGTCTGCATGCTGGCGATCAATCTTCTGCTTGGCGAGACGCACGTTTGAGAGCGCGGCTTCGACCGAGGCCGCGTGT
>DASYMM010000326.1:0-5258 GCA_036009085.1 Pyrinomonadaceae bacterium
TTCATGCTCCTCGAAATCGCCGGCGACCAGTTGCACTTTCAGGTCATCTCGCGCACCGGAGAGACCGTTGACTCCGGCGTGCTTATGAAGCAAGGCCAGACGAAGCAAGGTCAGAAAACTTTGAACACTTCCAATATACAAGTCTCCCCGATCCGGTAGCGGTGAGACTTGGAAAAGTCTGCCTCCTGTTTCCTTTGCGACTTTGCGCCTTTGCGTGAGATTTATTTCTCGCAAAGGCGCAAAGTCGCGAAGGGAGACGGAAAGCCGTTGCCCCGTTATTCGTCGCTCACTGTCCGGCGGACTTTGACGAAGCGGCGCGCCCGCGCCGTAGGTTGGCGAGTTCGTTGATGCGCGCGCGCACGGCGCGGCTCAGGGTGCGTATCTCGGCGGGGCTGTAGTTTGCGGCGCGGAAGGCATCGCGAAGTTGTGCGTCGCTCAGGCGCGAGAGAAGTTTGCCGATCCAACTCGCCTGCTCGACGGTGATGTCGTTGTACATGCCGCGCTTCTTGCCGGAGAACTCGAAATCCACGCGCCCGTCCTCTTTGATCTCGTCAATTAATTTGTCTCCGCGAAAGCCCGCCGGGTCGTTGCGGCTGCGCGTGAAACGCCAGAGCAGCGGCCATTTGCCCGTGTCGCCGAGCGTCGCGCCGAGGTCGCTAATGGCGTAGCGCAACTCCGTGCCATAGCGCGTCTGAACGGCCAGCACGACGTTGTTCTCGTCCTTCGTGTCCCAGTTGTTCAAGAGCACCATCAACACTTTCAAGCCCTGCAACTCGCGCGTGCCGACAAAAGGGTTGCGCTCCCATGCCCATTCGTCCAGACGCTTGACGCCTGCGGGGCGCGCTTCAAATCTGACGTTCTGAAAAACGCCCTTGCCGGGGATCGTCACGCGCGGGACGAGATACGTGATCTCGGTCATGTAACCGGCAGCCCAGATCAGGCGCGTGGAAGCGGTTTCGGATTGCGCCTCCTTGCCGATCTTCGCCACCCACACGCGCCCCGACGCGTCGCGCACGCGATACTTCTTTGACCAGCCGCCTTTCTCCTCCTCCATGAAAGTGAGCCGACGGAGATTCGGCCTCATCTGCGCGCCGCCCGACCCCAGAAAAAGATTGCGCGCGGAGATGTCGGACGGCTCTTCCCAGAGGACGTGCGTGCCCTGCGTCGGCATCGTTTTTTTCTTGTCCGGTTTATCCTGCGCCGGAGCGTTCGGCGGCAAACACGTCAGGACGAGAAACGTGGCGAAGACGACGACAGTGGCGTCGAAGCGCGTGCATTTGAATAGCTTCATAGTGGTTTTCGGTCTCCGTTCGATGCTCACATGACCCGGCGTGCGGGCTTCGGTCTTCAAACTGACGAGGGGTGCTAATGGGGATAGCGGAGATTTTATACAAACGGCAGGCCATCGGTCTATCTCTCCCAAACACCGGCGGCGTCTTCATTTGAATTGAACTCTCTGTGCCCGCTCTGTGTGCTCTGTGTCTGCGGTGGTGAATGCTTGGTTAACTAAGATTCACCACAGAGGCACAGAGGACACAGAGCGGGCACAGAGGAAAGCTGAAACGTGGACACTATAGAAACGGCAACCTGGCAAATTATTCATGGTCGCACAGCGTCGCAAAGCTGCTAAACTGTGCGACGCGGCGACGACGATTTCGGCGCGAGGTTGGCTTCCTATGAGACTGCGACACCTTTACCTCGGCCTGTGCGTGCTCGGTGCGACGCTCCCGTGCACGCAGATAGCGCCGTGGCTCGCGACGCACGGTTTGAATATCCCGCTCCTCGTCTCCGAACTTTTCTCCACGCGCATCGGCGCATTCTTCGGATTGGACGTAATCGTCTCCGCCATAGTCCTGTTCGTCTTCATCGCCGTCGAGGGGCGGCGTTTGAGCGTGCGCCGTCTCTGGCTTCCGTTGGTGGCGACGCTCGCGGTCGGCGTGTCGCTCGGCTTTCCGCTCTTCTTATACTTGCGACAACTCAAACTGGAGGCGCACGCTCAAGAGTAGCTTCGCATCCGGCACGCTGCTCGTGAGCGGCCAAGCGACGAGCCGCGCCGTCTGCGGTCGAGTTTGACGCGCCTCTTGTGTTTGGTTTAATAGTTGGACGCTTTTTTCATCGGTCGGACTTTGAGGTTGAACATGAGCGTGCCGAAGCCTGAGAACGAGTCCGCGCGGCTCGAAGTTCTGCGCCAGTTCGAGATATTGGACACCGACCCGGAAGAGTCTTTCGACGAACTCACGCGCCTCGCCGCGCACCTCTGCCACACCCCGATTGCGGTCATCTCTTTGATTGACGCGCATCGCCAGTGGTTTAAATCCCGCGTCGGGCTGACGCCCACAGAGACCGCGCGTGACATCTCTTTTTGCGCGCACGCCATCATGCAGCCCGGCCCGCTCGTCGTGCGCGATGCGCTCGACGATGATCGCTTCCGACACAACCCGTTGGTCACTGCCGCCCCTTACATACGCTTCTACGCCGGTTCGCCCCTCATCTCGCTCGAAGGTTACAACCTCGGCACGCTCTGCGTGATTGACCGCACGCCGCGCGAGATCACGCCGGAGCAGATCGCCGCCCTCAGAATCCTGAGCAATCAAGTGATGACTCAACTCGAACTGCGGCGCACGATAAATTTCCTGACCCACTCGCTCGATAAAAAGACGAAGCGGGTGGAAGAGTTGGAAACACAGTTGCAAGCGAAACACTGAACACGCGCCGCACCCCGCGCCACGCTCAAGCCACATGATGAACATAATCTTAAACGCCACACTCGCCGCGCTCTGTCTCGTCGTCCCTGCAAACGTCCCTGTGCAGGAGAACGCCGCCGCCACACCCGCGATGAAGCAATTTTGGAGCAAGTTTCAAAACGCCGTGGCGAAGAACGACAGGGACGCGGTCGCCGCGATGTCGAAGTTTCCGCTCCTCATGCCCTACGGCGTGCCGAGCATCAAGACGCGGGCGCAACTCATACGTCGCTACGGGGAAATTTTCGACGCGGAGACGCGGAAGTGTTTCGCCACGGCGCAGCCTCAAGTGGACGACGCGAAAGCGAAGAAGTTCAGCATCAACTGCGGCGAAGCGATGATGTACTGGTTCGAGTTCTCCGGCGGGACGTACAAGTTCGCGTCGGTGGATAACGTCAACGAATGAGCCGCAACAATTCAAACGTTAACGCCCGCTCCACGGCTCATGCCGAGAGCGGGCGTTAAAACTAGCGCGCGAAAACAGACTCTTTACGCGTCAGGAAGTTTTAAGGATGCCAGCAGACGTGCATCCCCAACTTTTCGTCCTCGACGCAGCAGGGCTTATCTTCCGTGCAACTCGCGCCGCCGGAGACACGATTGTTGCCGCCGCCGCCGCCGGCGGATTGTGAACGCGCGGCGGCCTCCCTCACTTTCTGCACCGCCGGCAGCAGGAGCGCGACCAACCGAGTCTTGCAGACGCCAATCTTGACGGTTTGCCCATCTTCAAGCGTGAGCGACCTGACGGCCTGCCCCGCCGCGCCGCACGGTTCGGCGAGCCGCCCGCCCGCTTTGACGGACTTCAACGTGCGCGTGCCCGCCGCGTCGGTCGCCGTCACTTTCTTCAACGCGCCGCGCTCGAACGAAACCTCAACTTTGGTCTCCCCGTCGTCGCGCCTGACGATGTAATTGAGCGCCAGTGTGCCGGGGCCAACTTTGGTTAGGCCGACGCCGGGTTGCGATGCGGCGTCCTCCGACTTGACGGACTGATTCTGCCCGCCCTGTTGTGTCCGGCTCGGCGCGTCCGTGAGCGCGCCGTGCGACGAGTAGGCGAGCGGCGACAGCGAGAGGCCGACGAGCGTGAGCAGGCAATAGATGGTTTGTCGTTTCATGGTCTCGATCTCCTTCGTGCATCTTCCTGAAAATTAACCACGGGCGTTCATAACACATAATGCCGGGTTGTGCCGCACAAATAACAACTCGTTAAAACCCGACCGCACGGTTCGAGTTTCTGCCAGCGCGGGGCTTTAGTAATCTCCGCGCAGAGAGGTTTGTTCCTCGGTGACGGAAAAGTTCGGGTACTCGGCGGTGAGTTCCCGAAACATCTCAAAATAAGCTTCGCCGACCGTGACCGACTCAAGGCCGTTTGGTCTGGCAATGAGCGGCACGATCTGTTTCGGGACGATGCCGCTAAAGGTTAGTTTTAAATCTTTAAGGTTCGGAATCAACTCGATATTTTCCGGCAATGAACGAAAGCCTCTCAGGCCGACGTGCCTTAAGTTGCTCAGTTTCACGACCTCCGGCGGGAACCCTCTGAACTTCGTGTTGTGATGTAGTTTGAGATACCGCAGACGTTTCATGGAGCCGAATTCGGGCGGGAAGGTCGTGAATTCATTAGGACTAGCCGAGCCTTCGTTGACGAAGTCGAGTTCAACGATATTGGTGAGCGCGCCAATCTCCGGGGGCAGTTCTTTGATGGCGCAGCTTTTTAACTGGAGCCGGTTCACGCTCCACATCTTGCCGAGCATCAGAAATGTCTCGGCGAGATCGAGGCCGGTGCAAAACTGTATCTGTAGCGAAATGATCTCTCTGATTGTTGCTATATCTAGCGGCGGGCGTTTAATACCTTGATCGCAAATATACGTGCAGACGTTGCCGCTTGTGCTGACCTGACCCCATCCGTACCCGGCGCGCAAGACCAGCGTGTTGAGGTTTGAAGATTTGAAACGAGTTGCCAGCGTCAACCCCATTGTCTCGCCTCTGAACTTATACAAGTATAACGACGGTGGGTCACTGCCATGACGCGCGCGATGCTGCGGCGTCTCAAGGTTCCAGCTTGAACTTCCTTGAACTTCCCGGACGGCCGATTGGAAAACTGCCCTATCTCGTATAGCTTTGTTTGGTGCGTGCGACTGCGCCGGGTTTGTTTGGAAGACGGAGACGAACTTGCCTTAGACGCCCATCTCTCCCTTTATTGGTCGGGTTATAAGATAGACTATAGACCGTGCCCAGATCGCCGATAACTTTTTCGTAAATGCCAGCCAAATCCTCCAGCTTTTCCACTTCATAGAACAGCCCGCTGCCGGCTTCGGAAAGATCATATAACTGGTCATAAGCCAGATCGAAAGTTTCGGGCTGAATATCGAGCGGACTTAAGGCCACGTATTCCGTATTCGTCCAAATGCAATAGATCATGCCGTCGAATTCCTGCGCGCGGCTGTAGATGGTTTTGTAAGACAGTATCGAGCCTGAGCCGGTGACGTTGGGTAAATTGCTGTCGAGACCGTCGCTCATTAAGAT
>DASYMM010000327.1:0-2575 GCA_036009085.1 Pyrinomonadaceae bacterium
CAACTCCGCCTGCGTCGTTTTCGTGCTCTCGCCTGCCGTCACGTCCTGTCCCACGCCTTCACGTTTCGCCATCGCTTCCACTCCCATCCTGCAATAAACTCAACTTAGAACTGAGCATCAACCCTTTGCGCCTCCGGCGAGAACTGCTTTCACGCAAAGGCGCAAAGGAATTTTGTCTTGTCCGCTCGAACTATGCGCGGGATTGTGCCCCGCTTGATTCGTGTTCGCTTGTCTCTACGGCGTCGCCGTCGTTGCTGGCCGTCGCCTTCGGGATGAAGTAGCCGACGGTGCGGTTGTCTTCCGCGAAGTAAGTGCGCGCGACGCGTTGCACGTCCGCGCCGGCGACGCGCTCGATCTTGGCCGCGTAGTCTTTGTAGAAACGCCAGTCGGCCACGGCTTCGGCTTCGGACATCGCCGCGCAGATGTCCGATGTGCCGTCGCGGCCATAGGCGACCTGCGCGATGATCTGTTGCTTCGCTTTTTCCACCTCCGCGTCCGTCAAACCCTCGCTCGCGACGCGCTCCAACTCCGCGAGGAGCGCCGCTTCAACCGCGCGCGGCTCGACGCCCGGATTGACCGTCGCATAGACATTGAAGAGGCCGGGGTCGCGAAATTGATCGCAGTTCGACGTGACGGAGACGGCGAGTTCCGTCTCGACCAGAGCTTGATAGAGGCGACTCGTGACGCCGTTCGACATCGCCGCCGACAAAACGACGAGCGGGTAGATGTCGTTTTCCGTGGGCGGGTTCGCGGCGCGTTCGGCCAGTTGTGCATTCGATAGGACGTTCGACTGTCCGAGCACGGCGGGCGTGTGAAAAGCGATCTGCACGAGCGCGAGTTCGCCCGCGCGTTTGATCACGAGCCGCCGCTCGCCCTGCTGCTGCGGCTCGTCCGTATAGACTTCAGGGATGGATTCAGACGCGGCTGAGAACGCGCCGAAGTGCTCGTTGATCAACTCAAGCGTGGCGTTGCGTTCAAAGTCGCCGACGACGATGAGCGTCGCGTTGTTCGGGTGATAGAAAGTGTCGTAGAAAGCTTTGAGGCGCGCGGTCGGCACGTTCTCCACGTCTGCGCGCCAGCCGATGGTCGGATGATGATAAGGATGCTCGCGGAAGGCCGTGGCATAGACGGCTTCGTCTAAGACCATCGAGGGTTCGTTCTGCCCGCGTTCGAGTTCGTTGCGCACGACGGTCATCTCCGATTGACGATCCGCGTCGGCGATGAAGGAGTTGCGCATGCGGTCGGCTTCGAGGCGGAGGGCGAGTTCGAGTTGATCGCTCGGCACGGTCTCGAAGTAGTTGGTGCGGTCGTACCACGTCGTCGCGTTGAAGTCTGCGCCGATCTTTTGGAGCGTGGCGGCGATCTGCGTGTTGCGGTCTTTGTTGAAGGTGGGCGTGCCCTTAAACATCATGTGTTCGAGCAGGTGCGTGGAGCCGGTGTGGCCGACGGCCTCGTTACGCGAGCCGACCTTGTAGAGCACGCACACTGTCGCCACGGGCGCGACGCGGTTTTCTACCAAGAGCGTCTTCAAATCGTTGGCGAGCCTGTACTCGCGTATGCCGTCGGCTTCGGCGACAAAGGTGATCCCGCGCGGGAGTTTTTCGTGCTGCAAAACTTCTCTGGTCTCCTTAACAATGAATTTAACTCGCACGCCGCGCGCCAGTCGGTTTCGCCGCCGTCGCCGCATCGTCTGCGACGGGCGGCACGCGCGCGTGCGACAAGCCTTTAGACGGCAGAGGCGAAGGCGCGCCTCCGGTCTGACATTGCTCTCTCTGCGCCGGTGGTGTGGCGGGATGTGGGCGCTCGGTATGCTAACAAACTGCGGACGGAGTGTGAAACCCGGCGCGCCGCTCGACGGCATCCGAGACTAACTTACTATCTTCCACGTAACGGATCGTGAGGCTCATCTTGTGGTATCTTGCTCGCGTTCGAGTCTTTGAAAACTTAGCGACGGCACGTGCGTAGCTCAACCTCAACCTCAAAAGAACAATGAGCATCGCCGTTCAAGATGAAAGGTTCATTCTCACGGCGAATCAATTACGCGGGTACGATTATATCGCAAATTGCGATATGGTCAAGTGCGGAATGTCGTTTGTCTCATTGGGAGGTCACTCCTGATGGGCACAAACGCGCGTATTAGACCGCAACGCCTAGCCGAGAAACTCCGTTATATTCGGCAGTCCCTAAATCTGACGCAAGCTCAACTTATGCAGCAGTTGGTAATTGAGGAACTCACCACACAGAGCAGCATTTCCGAGTATGAATCGGGCAAGCGCGAACCCTCATCACTTATTCTTCTACAATATGCTCGTTTAGCGGGCGTGCATTTAGAGGACTTAGTTGACGACGAAGAAGACTTACCCGAAAAACTTCCCGGTAAAGTGAAACATAAAAGATTCAAGCCTGCGTCTGCCTTCCGAAGCAAGCAGGCTTGACTGTAATGCCTGAGTTTATAGTCGCGTCTAGTGCCATTCATCATAATTTCAGAATTTTGTTGTGTGGATCAGGAGGTAACTTCTAATGGGAAGGGCTGCACGCTTGAGGTCTGCGCGTCTTGCCGAAAAGTTGAGGCATA
>DASYMM010000328.1:0-5387 GCA_036009085.1 Pyrinomonadaceae bacterium
CAACGCCGCCAACTCCCCCTGGGCGGCCTCACCGGAAACGAAGCCGCGCTCCCGCTCAACTCCGCCAAAGAAGGCGACACGGGACGCTACGTTTTCGCCGACACGACGAAGCTCGGCGCGAGCGTGATCCCCGTGGGCGCGTCCGTCGCGGCGCGCGTCGCGCGTGACGCGCAAGGCCAACTCGGACTCTTCACTGACGAACCGCTCTACGCCGGAGGCACGATCATCCCGTCAGGCGTGCGTCTCCCCTTCGACACCAGCGCGCAGCCCGACGCGCTGCCCGGCATGGACGACCGCCTCATCGTCAACACCGCGCTCGAACCCTTTTCGCTCTACGTGAAAGTTTCGCTCTACGCGGCGATCTGCTTGTCCGTGCCGTTTCTGCTGTGGCAAATCTGGGCGTTCGTCGCGCCCGGCCTCTACCCGCACGAACGCGGCTACGCGCTGCCCTTCGTCGTGCTCTCCTCGCTCTTCTTCGTCGGCGGCGCGGCCTTCGCCTACTACATCATCTTCCCCCCTGCGGCCAACTACCTGCTCGGACTCGGACAGGACTTTCGCCTGCTCCTGAAAGCCGACGACTATTTCGACTTCATCATCTTCGTCATGCTCGGCATGGGACTCGTCTTCCAGATGCCCGCCATCACCTACATCCTCTCGCGCATCGGTTTGGTGACGGCGCGGCTGCTTCTGCGCATCTGGAAGACCTCGCTCGTCGTCATCCTCGTTGCGGCGGCCATCATCTCGCCCACGAGCGACGTGCCCAACATGATGCTGTTTGCCGCCCCCATGCTCGTCCTCTACGTCATCTCCATCTTCGTCGCGTGGATTTTCGGCAAACCACGTGTGAAAGAGGCCAGAGTTTGATGAACGTTTTCGAGACAAACCGAAACCGCCTTATTTAACCGCCAAACGTCAACCTTTCGCCGTGCCGGCAGGCAACTTTTCGCCCCCTTTGGCGCATCTTGACCTAGTCCGACCGAGGCTCTACAATCGCGTTTAGAAAGTTTGGCGATGCTAGCGGTCAAGTCCCGGTTGGGAAGGCGGTTATTGACCTTTCGGCGTCGCCGTTTTCGTGACATCCACTCGAATTTATCAAAGGGTTTTTCTTTCAAACTCGCACGCGCCGCGCACGACACCGAAGAGGCGCGACATCAGCGAACCTAAAGTTTACGTTTGCATCGCAACAGGAGTAGTAAAACGATGGCTCGTTCCATTAGCTTACGAAGCACGCTCATTCTCGCCCTCGTCACCTTATTCGCGCTCGCCGCGCCCGTCGCCTTCGCGCAAAAAGATAAGAAGAAGAACGCCGACTCGCAGGACGTGTTGGAACGCCCGCGCAAGCAGCGGCAGGAAGTCAAAAAGATTTACAAGGAGTGGGTTGACAAGGACGTGGCTTACATCATCACCGATGCCGAGCGTTCCGCGTTCAAAAAGCTCATCACCGACGAGGAGCGCGAGCAGTTCATCGAAGCCTTCTGGCAACGCCGCGACCCCGACCCCGACACGGACGAAAACGAATACAAGGAACAGTATTACGAGCGCATCGCCTACGCCAACGAGCACTACGCCTCCGGCATCCCCGGCTGGAAGACGGATCGCGGTCGCATCTACATCACCTTCGGCAAGCCCGACTCGGTCGAGGCGCACCCGTCGGGCGGCTCCTACGACCGACCGAGTTATCACGGCGGCGGTTCGACGACGACCTACCCGTTTGAAGTCTGGTTCTACCGTTACCTCGAAGGCATCGGCTCCGGCATCGAGATCGAATTTGTTGACCCGACCGGCACCGGCGAATATCGCATCGCGCGCTCGCCCGACGAGAAGGACGCGCTCGCCATGGTTCCCGGCGCGGGACTGACGTTGAACGAAAGCCTCGGCCTTTCCAACAAAGGCGACCGCACGGCCTACGGTAGCAGCTACGAGCGAACGCAGGACAGCCCCTTCGCGCGCCTGCAACTCATCGCAGACCTCTCGCGCCCGCCCGTCATCAAGAACGCCGAACTCGCCTCGCTCCTCACCGGCTCGGGCACGATTGAAGACAACCCGCTCAACTTCGACATGCGGATAGACTTCTTCCGCCAGTCGGACGAGCGCGTCGTGACGGCCTTCACGATTCAGACGGAAAACAGGGAGTTGACCTTCAAAGATGTCGGCGGCGTGCAGACCGCGCGCATGAACATCTTCGGCAGGATCACTTCGGTCGCCGGTCGCCGCGTCGGCGTGTTTGAAGACGCCGTGACGGCCACGGCCACGGAAGACGATCTCGTCGCCGCGCGGAATCGCAAGTCGGCTTACGGGAAGACCGTGCCGCTGCCGCCGGGCACGTATCGCGTGGATGTCATCGTGCGCGATCTCGAATCGGGCGCAACGCAGGTTAAACACCTCGGCTTCACCGTGCCGAAGTACGACGCCAAGCAACTCTCGACCTCGACGCTCGTGCTCGCGGCCAAGCTGCAAAGCAACTCCGATTTGCCTGCGGTCGGGCAGTTCACCATCGGGCAGTTCAAAGTGATCCCGAACGTGGCGCGCAGCTATCGCAAGGGCGACCCCATCGGCATCTACCTGCAAGTCTATAACGCGGGGATTGACCAGACGACTTTGCGGCCTTCGGTTGACGTGGACTACGTGCTCTTGAAGGACGGCAAGGAACTCGGCAGGATACCGGAAGACTGGCGCGGCATGAGCGACGCCGGGCAACGCCTCACGCTCGCACGCCTCATCACGAGCGACAAACTCGCCCCCGGCGAATACGACATGATGATTCGCATCAAAGACCGCGTCTCCGGCCAATCGCTCTCGCCCTCCGAGAAGTTCACCATCACGCAATAACGGCGAGGCTGACACAGAAAGATCGGGCGGCAAGTTTGAAACTTGCCGCCCGATCTTTTTTGGCGCGAGTTGATTCGGTTAGTTGAAAGCCACAGACGCGCGTTCGTCTCCGCGCAAGTTTAAGTGGCTGCTCTTTCTCCGCGCCGGAGCGCGTTGACGAGCAGGTGCGCGCGGCGCGTGGGTTCGGGTTGGCGGTAGCCGCCGTCTGAGCGGAGTGTGAGATCGATTGCGCCCGCGAGATCGATCAGGTGGCCGGGCGAGACGTAGATCGGTTGCACGCGCGTCTTCGTGCGTAAGGCCGCGCCGATGGTCTCTCTGTTTTTTGGATCGATGAGAGGCTGCCAACTGCCGCGCTCCTCCGCCAACTCTTCGTGGCGTCCGACGAGGATTGACTTGGCGCAACCGAACGTCGGGCGATTGATGAGCAGCCCGACGTGCGAGGCGATGCCGACGCGGCGCGGGTGCGCGATGCCCTGCCCGTCGAACATCACAGCATCCGGCTCGCACTTCAATTTCGCCCACGCCTCCAGCAGCGGCGGCGATTCGCGAAACGACAGCAGCCCCGGCAGATACGGAAACTTCGTCTCGCCCACCACGCCCACCTCTTCCAACACTTCGAGCGACGGCAAACGCAGCACCACGATTCCCGCATACAAGACGGGCGAAAATTTGTTGAACGAAATATCCGCGCCCGCCACCGTCTCGATCTCGCGCCCCAGCGGTTCCAGCCGCACACGCTCGCGCAAGCGTTTCTGCAACTCGACGGCCTCGCGCGGCGATAAATCCCAATCGTGTAATTGTTCGTATTGTGCCATTCGATATTTTCAGGTGCGGCGACGTGCGCCTTTGTTCTCAACTATCGTTGCAGCGGTGGAGATTGATTGGCCTGCCCTTCGGCCTTCTGTTTCTCCTGCTCGGAAAGTTCCGTAGTGCGTCGCTGCGCTTCGGCGGACTGCCTTTGGTAGTCAGACTTGAGTAGCTCGTTCTCTTCCATCTCTGCGAGTTTGACGAGTTCCAACAGAATATTGGTTTTGTAAGACCAAGCCTGTAAGCTAGCGGCGTCTAATCCCACCGCCTGCTCAACCAATTCCATGCCACGCTCCGCACATTGCTTTGCCTGTTGGAACTCCGCCTCGTCTTTCGGCTTGAGATATTTAATCGTCGCCCGCCCCCGGAAGATGACAACAGCTTTATGCTCCTTCCGTTCCGTGATCGTGTAAGAGCAATTCCATTCCTCGCTCGCCATCAAAGTGTAGGCTTGGGCGCGCTTGAAGGCCGGCACTCCCAGATCGGCGACGCGCGCCATGAGCCACTGCCGCAGTCCCGCCTCGTCCTTAATCTGGCCGTAGAGATAAACTATCGCGTTGTAGGCTTCGTCGTTGGTCAGGTCGGAGTTAAAGGCTCTGTGATAGGCGGCGATGGCAGCGCGCGCGATGGCGATGTTCTCCGGCGCGTCAAGGTTCGGCTTGAACTTAGAATGAATCGCGCGGGCGATGAAAAAAGGCGCGTTCCGGCTTTCCGGGTCAAGTTCCAACGCGCGCTCGAAGCGTTGCTGCGCTTCGTCAAACTTCCCCGCCTTGTAAGCGCGTGCCCCCTCGTTAATCTCATTTTTCGATTCTATCTGCCGGGGCGTCAGTTCCGTCTGACAGAGCGCGGGCACGGCGAACAACAGCAAGAGCGCAGCGACCGGAATCATCCTCATCATCTCGACGCCTCCACGTCACGCAAGATACCGCCGGCCGGAAACTCTATAACTTCGCTCGCGGAAAGGCCAGAATTTTGACTGGCGATGGAATGGACGCGCCAGCGCGCGTCGTCGCGTTCGGGGAAGTCGTAGCGGAAGTGCGCGCCGCGTGATTCTTCGCGCCAGAGCGCGGCGCGTGCGACGAGCATGGCGACCGTCACGAAGTTGCGCGAGGGCGCGCGCAGAGAGCGTGCCTGCGCAATCTGTTCAAACTCGCGGAGCGCACGCGTCAGCGATTGCCGCGTGCGAAGTATGCCGACGCGCTCCCACATCAGGCGCCGCACGCGCTTGCGCACCGCGCCCGCCGCCGCGCTCACGCGCCGCACGTCGGCCGCCGCCGCCCCTCCCACGCCCGACGCCTCTTCCGCGCCCGCGTCCGGCCGCGTCGCCGCACCCCTCAAGTCATCGGCGGCGGCGGCACCCGCGCGCGCGCCGAAGACCAGACCTTCGAGCAGAGAGTTCGACGCCAAACGGTTCGCGCCGTGGACGCCCGTGCAGGCCACCTCGCCCGCGGCGTAGAGTCCGGGCACGGTCGTCCGCCCTTCGAGGTCTGTGCGGACGCCGCCCATCACGTAGTGCGCCGCCGGGCTGACGGGGATGGGATCGCGCGCGAGGTCGAGCCCGTACTGCAAGCACGTCCGGTAAATCTTCGGGAAGCGCCGGCGCAGGTGCGCCGCGTCGAAGGCGGTCATGTCGAGGAAGACGGTGCGGGTCGCGGTGCGCCCCATCTCGGCGACGATGGAGCGCGTCACCACGTCGCGCGGCGCCAGTTCCGCCGCGTCGTGATAGCGCGGCATGAAGCGGCGCCCCGCCG
>DASYMM010000329.1:0-3394 GCA_036009085.1 Pyrinomonadaceae bacterium
ATGTCGAGCCGGACATACGCCCCAATCGGCAACGCGTGCAGCTTGTACTCAACTCCCCCACACTTCCAGCCATACACTTTGCGCCCCCACCCGATCCCTAACTCCGTCGCACCGACGCCGCACGCGCGCGCCGCCAACAGATGCCCCAACTCATGTATCAACATCGCGACGACGAAGCAGAGGATGTATGCGAGGAACGTCATAGTCAGTTGTCCGTGGTCAGTTGTCCGTGGTCAGTTGTCCGTAGTCAGTTGTTATTTGTGCGCTATTCATCGCTTGTCGTTATCTTTGAGAGATCAACTTGCCCGCTCACAAAACAACAGACAACTGACCACGGACAACTGACAACTCTTTCAATTTCGTTCGGCGCGGAGTTGCAGGCCGGGTTGTTGTTCGTCTTGCAGGAAGTCGCCGACGTTGATGGCGAGTCGTTTGAGCTTTTTGTAGAGCGTCTGGCGTGAGCCGAGGCCGAGGGCGGTGGCGGCGCGTGCGACGTTGTAGTCGTGCAGGCGGAGCGTTTCGGTGATGACGCGGCGTTCAAAGTCGTCGAGCATGTTTTCGAGATGCGCGGGCTTACCGCCCTCCGCGTCGGACGTGGCAGCGGCGGCACGCGACGGGCTGATGCGCGGGCTGATGAGATCGGTCGTGATGGAAGTGCCCTCGTCCGTGTAGAGCACGAGGCGTTCGATCTCCGCGGCGAGTTCGCGCACGTTGCCCGGCCACGAATAATTTTGCAGCGCGTGGATCGCTTCGGCGGTGATGCCCGCGACGGCGCGGTCGTTGCGCCGCGCGTAGTGCGTCAGGTAATGCGAGATGAGCGCGGCGATGTCTTCCGGCCGGTCGCGCAGAGGCGGAACTTCGAGCGTCAACGCGGCGACGCGGTAATACAAATCTTCGCGAAAACGGTCTTCCGCGACGGCGCGCTGCAAGTCCTTGTGCGTCGCGGCGACGACGCGCACGTTCACGCGTCGCGGCGAGCGTTCGCCGAGCGTGTGCACCTCGCCTTCTTGCAGGAAGCGCAAAAGTTTCGGCTGCAAGGCGATGGGCAGGTCGCCGATCTCGTCCAGAAAGAGCGTGCCGCCTTCGGCCGCGCGGATGAGTCCGTCGTGGTCTGCGTGCGCGCCTGTGAACGCCCCTTTGCGATGGCCGAACAACAGACTCTCGATCAACTCTGCGGGCGCAGCCGTGCAGTTGAACGGAATGAACGCGGCCTGCGAGCGACGGCTCAAGCGATGAATCGCGCGCGCGACGAGTTCCTTGCCCGTGCCCGATTCGCCCATCACGAGCACGGTCGAATCCGAATCCTTCACGCGCTCGACCGCGCGCGCAAGCTCCGACATGCGGCGACTGACGAAGACCATCCCCGGCAGTGTGGCCGTCGCGACGGAAGGCGCGTGCGTGAACAACTGCGGCTGCGGCTGCGATTCTTCGCTCAGGAGCGCGTGCGCGTGCGCGAGTTGCGCCACGTCGCAGAGAATCTTAAGTTCCTTCGCCTGCCGCTCGGACAGAGGCCGCACGCAACGCCCGTAAATTGCGACACCCTCTCGGCGCGGGGTGGCGACGGCCAACACGAGACAGATGGCGTGGTCGCCCGCTTTCATCTCCGCGACGGAGGTGGGCTTCGCGAGCGTCGCAGCGACTTGAGACTCGGCCTCCGCGATCTCGTCCTGATCGAGTCCCTCAACCCACTTGAGATGCGGACGCTCGCCGCTCTTTTGCGCGAAGGTGGCTAAGCCGTAAGTCTGCGCCGTTGCGTCAACCATCAGGGCGAGTTTCAACATGACATCGTAGAGCATGTCGGAACCCGTCATCGCGGCTTTGCAGAGCGCGCGCACCATCGCGGCGAGCGGCAGTTGAAAGACGGGAGCGGTAATGTTTTCCGAATAATCCGAACCGGACGAAAGCGGTAAGCCGGACATAGTAAGTTTTGAATCCCCTGTGCTGAAAAACGACAAGCGGCAGCTTGCGAGTAGGCCGAGAAGGCCAATCTCGTGCGAGTGAAGTTTGTTTGGAGTCAGGGCAAGTCTGGAGTGACGAGTAATTTCGGGGAGCGGCTCGTCATGCCGAAGAATCCGTGAGGCGGCTTCGACTCAAACTAAAAATAGTCTAGACGCACGGCGCGGCGGGTGTCAATACAATTAAGAATCGCGCTTGCGGCCGAAGGCGAAGGCAATCGAAATATAACAAACGGGCGGCTGACGAACGCCGCCTTTAACGCGCGAGAGCGTCGCCCCGCCACGTGTGCGGCGGGGCGACGCTCTTTTTGCGTCTTATTCAGGCAGTGAACGAGCGAACTTTAGGACTTGTTCGGAATGTTCAACTCTTGCCCGACCTGAATTTTGTCCGGGTCTTTCAGTTGGTCGCGATTCGCGTAGAAGATTTGCATGTATTCGTTGGCGTCGCCGTAGAATTGTTTGCTGATCTTCGAGAGCGTGTCGCCGGATTTGACTGTGTAACTCTGCGCGCTCTGGCTGCCGCCGCCCGCCGTGGCCGCCTGCGCGCGGCTCGAATCCACGTTGATGTCTGCGGTGATGTCGTCCAGATTCGGATTGACGAGTTTGATCTGATCCCAGAATTTGCCTTTGGCTTCATCCGAGGGCGCGGTGCCCTTGATGAAAAGCTTGTCGTCCTGCACGTGCAAGTTGTGAAATTGAATGTGCTGCTGGTCAGCCATATTCAAAACCGATTGATATTTTTGCTTGAGCGTATCGAAGCGTTGGTTCGCGTTCGGCTGCTGCTGCGACTCGGTGGCACCGTTGCCAAACATTTTATCCCACAGACCCATAAAGATTTCCTCCTCCAAATTAACAAAAACGATTTTTTTCCAGACACCCCAAAGGCGTTCTCTCGCCTCGGGTGCAACGCCCGTACCATAAGGCGCAATTCGTCTCGCGCTCTCCGCGTGCGCCAGCTAATGCCGCTTGCATCCGCACAAAACGCTCTGGCGTGCGCTTTGCTAACTGTTCAAGCGCAGCTGTTTTGTAGTTTAAAACCATACAGTTGCCGGTTTCGTGGCTGCTTTCGAGCAGTTTTAGTATTCTAAAAGAGATTTCACAGGAGGATGCGAGATGGGTTCTCTTATTGGAGCGATAGTCATTGGTTTGATTATGGGCGCGTTGGCGAAACCCATTATGCTGGGTAAAGACCCCGGCGGCATCATCGTCACAATCCTGATCGGTATCATCGGCGGCATTATCGGCCATTACATCGCCGCCGCTATCTATTCGAGCGAAGCCGGGACGGGCTTTATCATGCGCCTCGTCTTCGCAATTATCGGTTCGCTCATACTGCTCGGCGGCTACAGGCTTATTACCGGGCGCAGCACCAGCACAAGTGTCTGACGGAGCGAACGCTAACTCTTTCTATCTACACAAAATAGACGCGGTTCTGATTC
>DASYMM010000330.1:0-2345 GCA_036009085.1 Pyrinomonadaceae bacterium
ACGAACAATTTCTCGATCTCGGCCGCGTCAAGGCGGGCGACGAAGAGGAACTCTTCGGCCTGACGCCGCTCGCCTTGAAGATGTGTCGTTCAACGAACGGCGTGAGCCGCAAACACGGCGAAGTGTCGCGCGAGTTGTGGCAGAAGATGTTCCCCGTACAGGACGTGGAAGAAGTGCCGATCACGCACGTCACGAACGGCGTCCACGCGCCGACGTGGGTTTCGCCCCTCCTGCGCGGCTTGTACGAAAAACACGTCGCGCCCGATTGGGAGGAACACGAGTGCGAGGCTGAAATCTGGCGGCGCGGCGCGGCGAACATCCCCGACGAAGAACTGTGGCGCGTCCATCGCCTGATGAAGCAGAAGCTCATCGCCTTCATCCGCGAGCGGCAATACTTCGCGCGCCTCCAACGCGGCGAGGGCATGGAGTTCGTCGAGGCTGCGCGCCGGACGTTCGATCCGGACGCGTTGACCATCGGCTTCGCACGCCGAGTCGCGGCCTACAAGCGTTGGAGTTTGATCCTGACCGACCCCGACCGCCTGCTGAAGTTGATCAACGACGCGGAGCGTCCCGTGCAGTTCGTCTTCGCGGGCAAAGCGCACCCGCAGGACCAAGGCGCGAAGCAAATCCTGCAACAACTCGCGCTCTGGAAACTCGACCCGCAGGTCATCAACCGCACGGTCTTCCTGCAAGACTACGATCAGGAGATCGCGCGCAAACTCGTGCAGGGCGTTGACGTGTGGTTGAACGTGCCGCGCCGCCCGCTCGAAGCCTCGGGCACGAGCGGCGAGAAGGTGGCGATGAACGGGGGCTTGAATTTTTCCATCCTCGACGGCTGGTGGCCGGAAGGCTACGACGGCACGAACGGCTGGGCGATTGGCGACATGCACGTCGAAGGCGAAAGCCACGAGGAAGATTTGCGCGACGCCGAATCGCTCTACGAGTTACTCGAAAAACAGGTCGTGCCCGCCTATTACGAACGCGACGAGCGCGGCGTCCCGCGTCGTTGGGTGGGGATGATGAAGCGCGCCATCGAGACGCTCGTGCCGCAGTTCAACAGCGACCGCATGGTGCAGGAGTACGTGCAAAAAATTTACATGGGCGTCGAGACGGGCGAAGCGACCGAAGCGTTGCATGCTCCCATCGGCGCGTGAAGCGCGTCGGCGAGAGAGGGGCGAAGCGAATGACGGAAGCTAACGGTGCGGACGACGCTGCGGCGCAGGTTGACGCGACAAAGGGCGATGTCGGCGACGTGGAGGCCGCCGGAGAGACGACCGCCGCCGAGATGATCGGCGGCGCGCCCGACACCCGACCCGTCGGCGTTGACACGCTCGCCAACATCAAAGTCTCCGACACACCAAACCCGGCGGGCAACGATGAAGACTAAGAACTAAAACTTTCACCGCAGAGGCGCAGAGAAGAAACGCAGAGTTCGCGCAGAGAGTTGAATGGTCGAGTCTCTGCGCCCCCTCTGCGGCTTGGCTCCGCGTCTCTGCGGTGAGTCTTTAACTCTTAACCACAACTCACAATCAAACAAAGATCATCTTCACCCCCGCGACGACGAGCACGACGGCGAGCAGGCGTCGGATCGTGACGCTCGCCAGCCGACGGCTGCCGAACTCCGAGCCGACGAGTCCGCCCGCGACCGCCGCCAGCGCGAAGTAAGGAAGCGCACGCGGAAGCATCTGCACGTTGCTGAAATTTCCCAACAGCCCCGCGATTGAATTGACGAGGATGAACGCGGCGGAGACGCCCGCCGTGCGCCGCGTGTCAGCCCAACCCATCAAGAGTAGCAGCGGACTCAGGAAGATTCCCCCGCCCACGCCCGTCAGCCCCGACAGAAAACCTATGAGCGCGCCCCACAGCATCGCCAACGCAACGGGCACGCTTCGCGTCGCCGCCGCATCCGCCTTCGCCTGCGTGTAGAAAAAGAGCCGTATGGCCGCGTAGAGCAGCGTCACGCCGACGATCTGTTTATAGACGTTTGTGGGCAGCGTGATCGCGCCGCCGACGAAGGCCAGCGGAACGGACGCGACGGCGAAAGGCCAGAAGAGCGACCAGGAGAAACGCCCCGCGCGATAGAAACGAAAGGTGGCGATGCTTGCGACGAGAATGTTCAGGCAGAGCGCGGTCGGTTTCATCTGCGCGGGCGCGAGTCCAAACAACGCCATCGCCGCCAGATAGCCCGACGCCCCGCCGTGCCCCACCGAAGAATAGAGCGCGGCGGCAAGCAGTATGAGCAGCGAGAGCGTGACGATCTCGGTCGGGTTCATCTGTAAAAGTCAGGACTTGTCCTTAGCAAAATTTACTGTTAGACAACGCATAAAGACGAGTTTCAACTTTTC
>DASYMM010000331.1:0-5838 GCA_036009085.1 Pyrinomonadaceae bacterium
CGTTCGGCCCGATGAGGCCGAAAATTCTTCCGGCGCGAACTTGCATGCTGAGTTCGTCAACGGCCACGAAGTCGTCAAATTTTTTCGAGACGCGTTCGAGCGCGAGGGTTACACCGTCTTGACTCACGAGTTTCCTTCACCTCCGGCGGACGCCGCAAAGCGCGCGGCGCACGGGCGTTTTGACAGATTCACTTGTGGCGATTTATACGGGCGGCGCGCGTTGAAAGTTCTAAGCGCGTGGCAAGGCACTAAAGGAGAAAGCCACGAATGAACGCGGCTTGCTTTGTCAGGTCTCGACGGCTGGCGGGAGTACGTCATTAGTGCCGCGCTGAAATTGTCAGGGTTGTTTCGCCCATTCGGCTGCGGGTTCGATCCATTCTTTGTGCGGGCGATAGAGAAAGCCGTGGCCGAGGCCGAGGTCGATCTTGATTTCCTTGTGCGTGCTCAGTCCTGCGGAACGCGCAAAGAGACTCTCACACGTCCCGGGACCCTCATCGCTCGCGTCGTAAATTGATAGCACGCGCCCGTACAGGTTGAGCGCCTGATTCTTCAAAGTCTGCTCGCCGCAACCGGCCATGATCACGAAATTCACGTCCCTGTGTTTGAGCAGCGACGAGACGTACATCGCGATGCCCGAACCCTTCGACGCGCCGACAACCGTGATGCCGCGCGGCGCGACTCCGGCCTTGAGCAGCGCATTGATCTGCCCGACGACCTTCGCGGCATACTGCGCGACATCCGTATCCTTCGCGCGCGCTTCGCTAATTACGACGAAGCCCGCGCCCTTGAACGTCTCCAGAATCTTCTCATACTCATACGCGCCGTGCCGCTCGTGGACGGCGCGCGTGCCCTTGTCCTCGATGATCCGCCCGTGCAGGTAAAAAAGATAACGTGCCCGCGCATCAATTTTCTCAGGCATATCTTTAAAGACGTTCGCTTGCTCCATACCGGCAGGAACGACCGCAGCATTAGTTGTCGCCGACGCGCCCGGCTGCGGAGTTGTTTGCGCGGACTGCCCGCGACACGCCGCACCAGCGAGAGCGACAAATAACGCGAAGCTAAAAAGCAGCCGGCGAAGTAATAACTCTGGCATCAGGTTCACACGCATCTCGTCTCCCCTCACGATTCAAGCGCGATGCGGCGCGCGGAGACGATCTGCTCGAAGGATTGCAACTCGTCGAGCGTCGCGTCGTCGAGCGGCGCGTCGGTTTCGATAACGGCCATGGCTTCGCCGCCGCGCTCGCGGCGTCCCAGATGAAAGCGACCGATGTTGACGCCGTGCGCGCCGAGGATCGTGCCCACGCGCCCGATGACGCCGGGCACGTCGTGGTTGCGCGTGACGACCATGTGCCCCGCGGGGATCGCTTCGATGCGGAAGCTGTTGATCTCCGTGATGCGCCCGTCGCCGTTTGCGCCGAAGAGCGCGCCCGACACGGTTTGCTCGCCGCCCGTCGTCAAGACGCGCGTTCTGAGCGGGGGTGTGAGGTCGCTCGTCGCGCCGCGCGTGTACGAGTTGGTCACGGTGATGCCGCGTTCTTCCGCGATGAGAAACGCGTTGACGACGTTGACGCGCGCGCTCATGTCGCGCAGCAGCCCTGCGAGGAAGGCGCGCGTGACGGGCGCGGCCTCCAGTTCCGCCAACTCGCCCGCATACTCGATGCGCACTTCGCGCACGGCCTCGTCCAGCAACTGCGCGTGGAATCTGCCCAGACGTTCGGCGAGGACGAGGTAAGGCGAGAGCGTGTGCAATTCCTGCGCGCCGAGAGCCGGTGCGTTCACCGCGCCGCGCAGCGCGCCCGTCTGAAAATAGTCGCGCATCTGCTCGGCCACCGTCACGGCCACGCCTTCCTGCGCCTCGCGCGTCGAAGCGCCGAGATGCGGCGTCGTGATCACCTGTGCGAATTGCAGCAGAGGATTATCTTGCGCCGGCGGTTCTTCCTCGAACACGTCGAGCGCCGCGCCGGCCACGCGCCCTTCCTTCAACGCTTCGTAGAGAGCGCGCTCGTCTATCAGTCCGCCGCGCGCGCAGTTGATGATCCGCACCTCCGGCTTCATGCGCGCAAACTCGCGCGCGCCGATGATGCCGCGCGTCTCCGCCGTGAGCGGCGTGTGCACTGTGAGAAAATCCGCGCGGGCGCAAACTTCTTCGAGCGTCCCGAGTTCCAACTCCATATCGCGCGCCTGTTCGGGTGCGACAAACGGGTCGAACGCCAGCACCTTCATCTCGAACCCGCGCGCGCGACTCGCCACCACGCGACCGATGCGCCCCAAGCCGACGATGCCCAAAGTTTTGCCGCGCAACTCGACGCCGATAAATTTTTTGCGTTCCCACTTGCCGCCCTGCAAACTCGCGTGCGCCTGCGGCACCCCGCGCGCGAGCGCGAGCAACAGGGCGAGCGTGTGTTCGGCGGTCGTCATCGTGTTGCCGTCGGGCGCGTTCATCACGATGATGCCGCGCGAGGTCGCCGCCGGAACGTCTATGTTGTCAACGCCGACTCCGGCGCGTCCGATGGCGCGCAAGCGCACGGCCTCGTCCATCAACGAAGCCGTGACTTTTGTTTCGCTGCGCACGACGAGTCCGTCGTAGTCGCGCACGATCTCACGCAGTTCGTCGGGTTTGAGCCCGGTCTTCTTTTCCACCGAGAAACCGGCGGCGCGCAGTGGCTCAAGCCCGCTCTCGCTCACGTCGTCCGATACAAGGATTTTAATATTGTCCACTTTTACCCCGCCGCAAACAATAATCCACGCTCCAAGCGCCGCCTCCGGCCACGGCGAGATAGAGGAACACGAAGCTGTAGAGCGCGGCCAGTTCGCCCCGGTTCAAGACCGGCCAGAATCCCTGCGGCGCATGCGCCATGAAGTAGGCCACGGCCAACAAGCCCGACAGGATGAACGCGACCGGGCGCGTAAACAATCCGATCAGCAAGAGCAAGCCGCCGAAGAATTCGAGTATGCCGACGAAGCCCATCATGGACATGAGCGGCGGCGTGGGTTGCGGCGACGGCGGATAGCCGAAGAGTTTTTGCGCGCCGTGCTGCATCATCAAAAAAGCGGTAACGATACGCAGGACACTCAGAATGCGCGGCGACCATGTTGCGAAAAATGAATCATTAGCCATACAGTTTTGCTCCCCTAGTTACAAAATTTCGCTGTCAACGAAAAAGGCCGCGCGACACTCGCGCGCTATTACGAAGACGTTAAGACAAACTTTAGAACGAGTTTCAAAATCGCTCTTTCGGCTTCTCTTCGCGCCTCCAGCGTCTTTGCGTGAGATTGATTTTCCTGAAAAGATAACTCACGCGAAGACGCTGGAGGCGCGAAGATATATTTACATAGGCCCGCCGGAGTCGCTGCCGTCGGCAGTGCCGCCGCGCGTCGTATCGGGCGTGCCGTCCGGCGCGGGCGTAGATTTGGAATCCGACTCGCTCGAAGTTTCGCTCGCCGAACCTGACGCGGAGGCCGTGTCAGTCTCAGCCTGTTTTATGTCGCTCAGGGTGTCGCTGCTCGTGGCTTCGTCGTGGCGCGCGTCGGTCTGCGCGCTCGTGTCGTCGCCCGGTTTCGTCTGTTTGCCTTCGTCCATTTCTTCTCCTTTTAAAACAGCAAATAAATTGTGGTCAGGAGCGACATCGACGCCGCGGCATAGACGCCCGCGAGCACGTCGTCGGCCATGATCCCTAAGCCCGCTTCGAGCGATTCGAGACGGCGGATCGGATACGGCTTCCAGATGTCGAACACGCGAAACAGCACGAACCCGACCACCAGCAACCACGCGGGGCTGTCCCACGGCAAAAATAAGAACGTGATTAACTGCCCGGCTACCTCGTCCACCACGACGATGCCGGGGTCTTTGCGCCCGGTAATTTTCTCCGTCCTTGTCGCCGCCCAGATGCCGAGGTAGGTGACGGCGGCGATGATAGCGAGCAGCGCGGAAGCTCGCACGAACGAAGCGCGTATAACCCCTGTCGCCAGATTTTGAAACACCTCCCCGCGGCTCATATCTACGAGCCACGCAGGATCGCGCATGAACAGGGAGTTCGCTACGCCGTTGAAAAGCACGTACACGCCGACGCCGACGAGCGATCCCCAAGTTCCCGGCGCAAGCGGAATCAGCCCGACGCCGCACGTCGCCACGCCGAGCGCGACATAATCGCGCACGCCTCGCTCGCGCGGCGGACGCCCGATGAAAGCCGTCGTCACCACTGACGGATTCAGTTCATCGCTCGACTCTTTAACAACTTTCATAAGGCAGTGACGAGTGACAAGTGACGAGTGACGAGCGAGAATCGAGATAAGTTTAACGACAAGCTTTCTGCTTTAACTTGTGACTCGTCACCTGTCACTTGTCACTGCTCTACAATGTGTCCGACGAGATCGTATTCGTGCGCGCCGGTGATGTGGACGTTGACGAAGTCGCCGGGGGCGGGCGCGAAGTTTTCGGGCGCGTCGTTGATCAAGACTACTCCGTCAATGTCGGGCGCCTGTGTTTCGAGTCGTCCCTGCCAGAGCAGGTCGGTCTCTTTCGCCGCGCCTTCAAAAAGAACGCGGTGAGTTTCACCGACGCGCGCGCGATTGCGCTTGAGCGAGATGCGGCGTTGCTCCTTCATTAAACGGTCGCGCCTACGGGCAGCGACTTTCGGCTCAACTTTATCCGGCAAGTCGTATGCGGGCGTGCCTTCCTCGTCCGAATAGGTGAAGACGCCGACGCGATCAAATTCCACGTTACGCACGAAGGCCAGCAGTTCGTTGAAATCTTCCTCCGTCTCGCCGGGAAAGCCCGTGATGAACGTCGTGCGCACGCCGATGTTGGGCACACGCTTGCGGACGCGTTCGATCAGGCGTTCGAGGCTCGCGCGATTGCCCCCGCGACGCATCAGCTTCAAGACGTTTTGCGACGCGTGCTGCAAAGGCATGTCGAGATACTTGACGGCCTTCGGCTCGCTCGCCATCACGTCGAGAAAAAGATCGCTGATGTGCGTCGGGTAGGTGTACATCACGCGCACCCATTCGATGCCGTCGAGCCTTGAGAGTTCGCGGAGCAGGTGCGCCAAGCCGTCCGGCTGTTGGAGGTCTTCGCCGTAGCGCGAAGAATCCTGCGCGACCAGGATGAGTTCTTTGACGCCGCGCGCCGCCAGGGTTTGCGCCTCGCTCACGACCGAACCGAAGCGGCGACTGCGAAAATGGCCGCGCATCTGCGGAATGAAACAGAAGGCGCACGGGCGGTCGCAGCCTTCGGCGATCTTGATGAACGCGCTGTAGCCCGGAGTGGCGAGCACGCGCGGCGTGGATTCGTCGTAGAGATAAGTCGCGCTCTGGTTGCCGAGCGTGATGACGGGCAGCGAGCGCGTGTTGACTTTGTCGTCGCAGACTTTCGTGATGTCGTTGATCTGGTTAGTGCCGATGAAGGCGTCAACTTCGGGAATTTCAGCCCGCAACTCGTCTCGATAACGCTCGACGAGACAGCCCGCGACGACGAGCCGCCTTGCCTTCCCGTCCGTCTTCATGCGCGCCGCTTCGAGGATCGCGTCAATGGATTCTTTCTTCGCCGAATCAATGAAGCCGCAGGTGTTCACCACGAGCGTTTCGGCCTCCGCCTCGTCGGTCGTGATCTCATAACCGGCGGCGGCGAGTTGACCCATCATCACCTCGCTGTCAACCAGATTCTTCGGGCAGCCTAAACTTATAAAGCCGATCTTTTTCATTCAGTGATGAGTGACAAGTGACAGGTGACGAGATAAAGAAAACAGTGACGAGTGATGAGTGACAGGTGACAAGTTAAAGAAGCGCTACTCACTTTAAACTTGCCTTGATTCCTGCTCGTCACCTGTCACTCATCACTCG
>DASYMM010000332.1:0-7342 GCA_036009085.1 Pyrinomonadaceae bacterium
ACCGCGCGATGGTAGACAACAATACTGCACAACAACTGATAGAAAACCTGACAAGACTATTTAAGGGACACTCTGATCAAGTCCCACCGTCTGCGTTTAAGTTAGTAACGGAAGGCGATCAAACCTTTTTCGTCCACCGTCTGCCGCATACGCCATTTGGTGAGTTTGAAATACGGTTTAGACAGGAGAATGGTTAGCGAAAAAAGCGCAGAAGCACGCGGCGTTTTTGACCAAACAGATACTTGAAAACGGTGTCGTGACTAACGGCAAAATAGAGGTTCGCATACGTGATGTGCCAATCGCCGATGAGCACGAAAGCGAATGGCCTCCGTTCGTAGTCAATTGGTTCTTGGTCTTTTTCTTGCACTGCTTGGCTAATTTTGTTCCGAGCTAGAAAGGCAGCGAGTCGGCAAAACGACTCTTAACATTTTTACTGACACAATCACCTGATCCTGTGTCAGCACATGATCGAACACATGGCGGTGTGCTGGATGCGGCTCGCCGTGATGGAAATTTATTACTCGGCGGCGGTGGGCGGGCAGGGGAGTCTTAAGTTTCTTGAGTTCGCAGAGAAGCGGCTAACGCTCGCACAGAGGCGATACGCGCGGGCGGTCGAAACGTTGTCGAAGTATCGCATGATGGTACAGGCGACGCGCTTGCTGGAGGCTCGCGCAGATGCGGCGGGCGCGGAGCGCAGGGTCAACAACATGCGAACGCTAAAGGCGGTCAACGCTTGATCGCGCGTCTCTCCCTTTCCCCAAGTCGGCCGCCTAGATGTTGTGGTGCATCCTTTATATTGAAAATATGCAGGCACCCACCCTTTAGGCACCTCCCATGCATAGTGTTCGATAACGCCGATCACAACTCATAGCACACGAGTAGGGAATTCACCCACCCGTTTTCATTATCGCGGCTGATAAGAGCTATTATGGTCTCACCTCAAAATATTGGTGGCACAATAAGCTATTAGCTGTATTATTGTGGATGCGTGTCCCCTCACCGTTTTGTCGGTTCCTGCCTTCTCGCAGTTCCCGCCAAAGCATAACCGTGAATTCGACCGAGTAACCAGCTACGTAACCAGCTACCTCTTCACCGGGAGATTTACCAATGCAACATCTAAAGAATGCGCGTCTGCATGCAACCACCTCTCATGGCGTAAATCCGCTGATACGCTCCGCACGTCTCGCCGCGTTTCTTGTCCTCTGCCTGTGCCTGTGCCTGAGCCTGGCATGGAGTTCCGACACCTCTGCTTCTGCCGCCGACGACTGTACGACGCCCAACTTCAGCCCCCCGACCATCTACAACGCAGGGTTCATGGTGCGCTCCATCGCTTCCGACGATTTCAATGGCGACGGCAACGCCGATCTGGTTGCCGTTAGCAGCTTTGGTCCCAACGTCTCAATCAACGGCTTCCTGGCGTTGTATCTGGGCGATGGCAAGGGCGGGCTTCCGGCCATAGGCCAGTTCAGAGTCGACAGGAACGTTTCTCCGCGTTCAATCGCCACGGGAGATTTCGACGGCGATGGGAAACCGGACGCAGTGACCGCGAACGGAGATAAGAGGCAAGGGAACGCACTGGTGTTCCCGAACGTAGGTCGTGAAATTCCGCTGGTATGGCCGGGGACGGGCAATGTTTCGTCGTCGGTGGCCGTCGCGGATTTCAACTCCGACGGTAAGCCGGACGTGGTAGTGACGAGCGAGGATAGGAACGCGGTGTTAGTCGCACTGGGCGACGGCGCGAGCCACTTTTCTAACTTCCAGACTTTTAGCTCCGGCGGTTTATCTCCTGCGCACGTCGCGGTGCGGGACTTCAACGGCGATGGAAAACCCGATCTCGCCGTGGCGAATCGGGCCAACGGCGGCAACAACGTCTCAATCTTTTTAGGCGACGGCACGGGCAATTTCGGCACGGCGACCGCCTACTCGGCGGGCGCGTCGCCCTCTTTCATCGCGCCCGGCGACTTCAACTCCGACAATAAAGTTGACCTCGCCGTGTTGGCTCACGGCGGCGCGCAAAACATCTCGATCCTGTTCGGCGACGGCGCGGGGGCTTTCTCCGCTCCGTCCCAAGTCTCATCCGGGGGAACGACCGCCGCCGGTCTCGTCTCTGCGGATTTCAATGGCGACGGCAACACCGATCTTGCCGTGGCAAACCAGCAGGAGGGTAACGTTGCGATTCTCTTGAGCGACGGCGCAGGCAACTTCAACTTGTCCTCCAGCCCCGCCACGGGGGCGGCTTCTCCGAGCTTCATCATCGCACCTGACTTGAACCACGACGGCAAGCCCGACTTGGTAGTAGGACATGAAAGCGCAAGGACACTTACCGTGTTGCTCAACGGCTGCGGCGCAACGGTTCCGAGTCTCAGCTTCAACTCATTCAGGTACGCCGCGCTCGAAACCGACAACACCATAACCGTCACGGTCATCCGCAGCGGGTCGCTGACCAGCGCGGTGACGGTCAACTACGCCACCTCTGACAGCAACAAAGCTGAGAGGCCGGCTGAGAGCGGATCGGATTATAAGGCGACGGCGGGCACGCTCACGTTCGCCGAGGGCGAGGCGAGCAAGACGTTCACCATCGAACTCGTCAATGACACGCTCCATGAGGACGATAACATCCCGGAGGAGTTCCTTGTGCGGTTGAGTAACCCGACGGGAGGGGCTGTGCTGGGGGGGCTGACTGAGGTGGGAGTGGCTATTACCGACGACGATCCCCTGCCGAGATTCTCGGTCAACAGTGTGTCCGTAATGGAGGGCGATGGCCGCGCCACTCTCACGGTTACGCGCACGAACAACGTGTCCAGCGTCGGCTCCGTCGAGTATCGCACGAATGACGGTGACGATTTCGTCAACAGTTGCGCCGACGCCAGCGTCACCCACAGCGCATACGCCCGTTGCGACTTCGCCCTTACGGTCGGCAGGCTCGACTTTGCCGCGGGCGAATCGCAGAAGACGTTCACCATCCCCATCATCGACGACGCACACGACGAAGGGCCGGAGAATTTCTCGGTCTCCCTGTGGAACGCAAACTCCGGGGCCTTTACGTTTGTCACCATCGAGGACGACGACGCGCCGGGTGCGCCCAATCCCATCTTCAACACGCCCTTCTTCGTGCGCCAGCACTACCTCGACGTCGTCTCGCGCGAACCCGAACCGAGCGAACCGTGGTCGGCCATCTTGAACAATTGCCCGAACCCGTTCAATCTCGATCCGAACAGCGCGTCTGCGGCGTGCGACCGCATCCGCGTCTCGCAGTCGTTCTTAGGCTCGCAGGAGTTTGGCGCGAAGGGTTTCTACGTCTTCCGCTTCTACAAGCTGGCCTTCAATCGCCTGCCGGAGTACGCGGAAATCATCTCGGACATGAGCTTCGTGGCCGGAGCGACGGAGGCGGAAGTCTACGCGCGCAAGGCGGAACTGTCCCGTCTCTTCACCGAGCGGAGTGGGTTCCGCAACGTTTACGACTCCCTCTCGAATAGTGATTTCGTCGCCACGCTCCTCGGCAGATACCAGCTCGCACAGATCACCACGCCCGACCCCGCACAGCCGGATGGGACGGCGAAGGTGACGCTCACACAGGCGGCCTTAATCACACAACTCGACAGTCACGCATTGACGCGTGCGCAGGTGTTCCGCGCCGTGGCCGACTCCGACGAGGTAAACGCACGCGAGTTCAACAACGCCTTCGTCGCGATGCAGTATTACGGCTATCTCCGACGCAAGCCGGAACCGGCTGGTTACGAGGCATGGCTCGGCGTGTTGCAGCGCGGCGACATTCGCACAATGGTCAACGGGTTCGTGAACTCGACCGAATACCGCCTCAGGTTCGGCAACCCAAACCAGTAAACGCGCAACCACAAACTAGAAGGAGCAGGCTACCTGAGAGTGGGGCAGCCTGCTCTTTTTCCTATATGTCATGTTGGGACATATCATCCATTATGAAAAGTACAGGGTATGTCCAAACGCCAGATACATAATCTTAATTAGATAGCGCAGAATGCGTTAGAAAAATATAATCAAGGCACGCAACGTTTAGTTAAACGGCTGCGCAACGCCGACGACCGATTGGCTGAAATCATCGAGCGCGAGCTTTTGCAGTCCACGCGTGAGAAACAGGCTCTACTAAAAACACTCGCCGATTTAGACTCGCGGATCGAGGGGCAAGAGCAAGCCGCTGTTAATCTCAAAAATCTCTATGATTACTGCCGCAAAGTCGAGGAAGAACCGGCAACCTTTGAATTTGACGAGCAGCGGTTGGCTATAGAGGCACTAGAAGGAGAAGACGATGAAGCTACGCTTTGTCCGGTTGCTACTCACCTTTTTTCTTGGGACTGTCTTCTCATACGGGCAAGAGGTGACATGGCTTGAGAATGAAACGCTTGAGAACTTTGCCAGACGAAACGGCCCTCCGCAATCGGAATTAGCCCACACAGTAATAGAAACTGAAGCGTGGGGTCATAAAAAAACTGTGATCGCGTTCTACGATACGACAGTTCAAGACTCCGGCGAGACATCCCAGAGAGTTGTCGGCTATATATTTCTGCCTCAAGCTCAGAATACGTATCGGAAAACCCTGATCGAGAACTTCGAGCCGGAGGGCGGCGATCCGAAGATTGAAGCGGCGTTCTTCGCCAATGCCGATAAGGATCAAGCTAAAGAGCTAATCGTGATCTGCTCCTGGACTCAATTCCACTACGACTTTAGCGGCACACTTTACGGCACCTTTGTCTTTGATGATCCGCGCCCCGGCGCTAATCCAACCAAGCTAAGTTTTCTCGAAAGCGTCAGCCGCCGGGTAAGCGGTAGTTGTGATTGCGAATGGAGGGGCGGGAAAAGGAAAAAATCAAAATACAAGACAGCCGCAAGTGTGAAAATTGGCCTCAAGCGGCTCGGCTTCTGACATGCCAAAGGGCGGCTCTCGTAATCAGTCCGTAATCGGCCAGTGCTATGGATGCCTTCTCCTATCTTGTAACTTTCATCAGTCTAATCCCGGCACTCGCGCTTACACGCGTGTTGGGCGGGCTTGCCGATCTAGTCCAGTACCACGTGCGCCCGGCGGCGAGTCGCGCCCGCTGGTCGGCACTGTTCGTGCTGTGGTCGTTATCGTCTAACAAAGGCATGCGCCCGGCCGCGAAACAGCGTTGCCTTTATCTTTCAAGTTGTCGGCGCACCGCCGGTGCTGTGCGTTCGACGGCTCAATAGGTTTGCCACCAATGATGCGCTTCTTGCTTTTCATCCTCGGCCTCGTGTGCGCTGCCGCCGTCGGCTGCTCGTCAACTTCTATCCCACGCTCGACCTCCGCGCCACAGACAGTCCCTGTCCCACAATCGCCCCCGGCGTCCGCAGGCAGCGACGAGACGCTCGCCCGCGCCTTCGAGCAAGGCACAAGCGACATTCAGGTGGAAGGGCAGGGCGTCGTTCAAAGGGTGCTCTCGGACGACGACGACGGAAGGCGGCATCAACGCTTTATCGTGGCGCTCGCCTCCGGCCAGACGCTGCTCATCTCGCACAACATTGACCTCGCGCCGAGAGTTGCCGGTCTTCAAGAAGGCGATGCGGTGTCGTTTAGCGGCGAGTACGAATGGAACGCCAAGGGCGGCGTGATTCATTGGACACACCGCGACCCGAGCAAGCGGCACCGGGCTGGCTGGATCAAGCACAACGGAAAAATTTACCAGTAGTTGTGCACAGGCCGGAGGCTCGCGCGTGCGCGCCGCCGAACTCGCGGTTGCAACAGAGCCAACACGGCGGAGATAACATAAACCCCTTGCTCAAAGGCGGCGATAGTTATACTTGATGTCTCCGTTCCAATCCCTCGATTGCGCTTGATTCACCCGGCCACGTCGGGCGCAAACTCGACGCCTAGAGTTCTGGATATTTTGTCGAGGTTCAGGCTGCGCGCGGAGGCGTTGAAGATTTCGCGGTAAGTTCCGTTCCCGTCATAGAGTTCTTCATGTGTGCCGTGTTCGACGGCGCGGCCTTCCTTCAACACGTAGATGACATCCGCATCAATGATCTGCGAGATGCTGTGAGAAATTACTACCACCGTGCGCTCTTCTTTGATCGCGTCCAGACTGTTCTTGATTTGCTCTGTGGCGACGGCATCGAGGCTGGCAGTCGGTTCGTCGAGAAAGATGATCGGCGGGTTTGTCAGAAAGAGCCGCGCGATGGCGATGCGTTGTTGTTGCCCGCCGGAGAGCAGTTGCGCGTCTGTCTCGTACTTCTGCGGCAGCCTTTCGATCTGCTCGTGCAGAAAGGCTTTGCGCGCCGCCTCTTCGATCTCCTGGAAAGAGGCTTTGATGTTGCCGTAGCGGATGTTCTCTTCGATGGTGCCTTTGAAGATATGATTCTTTTGCAGGACTAAACCGATTTTGCGACGCAGCGACTCGGTTTCGTATTCGGAAATCTCTCTGCCGTCGAGCAGAATCCGCCCGCTCGTCGGCGTGTAAAATCTCGTCAGGAGATTAAGCAGCGTAGACTTTCCCGCGCCGGAAAGTCCGACGATGGCGACGGTCTTCCCGTGCGGTATCGTCATGTTGATGTGGTGTAGAGCCTGCGTGCCGTTCGGGTAGGTGAAGCTCACGTCAATCAACTCAAAGCTGCCTTCGAGTTTTGCGACTCCCTCCGCGCCGCTCGCTTCGATCTGATCTTCGGCGTCGAGAATTTGAAAGTAGCCCTCGGCGTAGGTCAAAGCGTCGTTCATCTCGTCGTAAATCCGGTGCAGTTGCCTGATCGGCGCGGAGACGTTGTTGAACAACATGATGTGGAACATGATCGCACCGATTGACATGCGGCCGTCAAGCACTAGATACGCGGTGAGGATGATGATCAGCACGACGCCGATCTGTTCGATGAAGGTCTTCAACCCGTCAAAGACGAAGTTGGTTTGCCTCTGTTTCAGTTGCGCGTTGACGAGGTTTTGCTGCAAGCGAAACTGTTTCTCCTTTTCGTACTCTTCGCGCACGAACGACTTGATGACGACGATGGATTGGATGATGTTATGAAGGCCGTTGTTTTTTGTTTCGCGCAGCGCGCGCAACCCGCGGCGTGCGCCTTTGAGCATCGAAGCCTGTCGCTGGCTCAACAAAAAATAGACGGGCAGGATCGCCGAAGCCACCAGCCCGACGTAAGTGTTCGCGTAGAACATCACGATTAACGCCATGATCGCGTTGGCGAACAGGGGCAGAATATCTATAAATGCGCTCTGCACGAGTTTCGTCAGGCTCTCGGCCCCGCGGTCGATGCGCGTCTGGAGGATGCCGGTCTGGTTGTCTGTGTCGCTGTAAAAGGCGAGTTGATACGTGAGGATTTTTTCGACCGCAAACTGAGAGAGCCGGCTCGAAAC